>CALDUF010000013.1 GCA_937923515.1 uncultured Flavobacteriaceae bacterium | reverse complement strand
ATTAAATATCTAAAATCAAATAATAAAAATTATAAAGTATATGAGCAATTCAGAAAATAAAGTAGCTATAATAACAGGCGCCACAGGAGGTATTGGTTTTGAAGTATCAAAACGATTAGGAAAAGACGGGTATACTGTTGTGTTAAATGGCCTTGATGCAAAAGAAGGGGCAGAAAAAGTGAAAGAATTAACAGATTTAGGCATAACCGCTGAGTTCTATGAATTTGATGTTACGAACGAGGAAGCAGTAATCTCAAACATCAATACAATAGGTGAGAAGTACGGCAAAATAGATGTGCTTATAAATAACGCTGGTGGTTTAGGCGGAAGGTCTAGATTTGAAGATATGACTACCGAATTTTACAGATTTGTAATGGCACTAAACTTAGATTCTACATTTTTTGCCTCAAGAGCAGCTATTCCATTTCTTAAAAAAAGTGATAACGCTTCAATAATTAATTATACATCTATTGCAGGATGGAATGCTGGTGGCCCAGGCGCTGGTATTTACGGTACATCAAAAGCTGCAGTTCATGCCATTACAAGAGCACTAGCAAAAGATTTAGCCGAATATGGTATTAGGGTTAATGCGGTGTCTCCAGGTACAATTGATACGCCTTTTCATGCGCAAATAAAATCTACAAAACCAGAAGTTTTCGCATCTTGGAAAAACAATATTCTTTTAGGACGATTGGGCCAACCAGAAGATGTTGCGTCTGTTGTGTCTTTCTTAGTAAGTAAAGATGCTGCTTTTATGACTGCTGAAACTATACAAGTAGGTGGTGGACAAGGTTTGGGTATCTAAGTTTTAAGCTATCACAGCGTTTTTTTACCTGAAGTATTTTGTCAAAACTAAAAAGAATACTTCTTGTTGTAATTTTAAGTAAAATAAAAATGACACTTTTATATTTATAAAGGTGTCATTTTTTTTATGAATTATATATAATTATTACTTCACTTTCTTTTGAAGCTTAGCAGTATCCGTCAAACTATTAATAATAATTTGGGGATTTTGGTATAAGTAAATAGCACTAGAGCCTGTTGCATCAATAGTAATGTTTTTAATCACTTCTAAATAAGCGTCGCTAGAAATATTGCAAATTACATTACAATTATTCGTAGTGAAATTTTTGCCTTGAAACTGGGCGTTATTT
Source organism: uncultured Flavobacteriaceae bacterium (assembly GCA_937923515.1). Taxonomy (GTDB): domain Bacteria; phylum Bacteroidota; class Bacteroidia; order Flavobacteriales; family Flavobacteriaceae; genus Jejuia. Next base: position 5,912 of record CALDUF010000013.1, on the reverse strand, counting down.
TCTAGTTCTATGTCCGCAGTATCACAATTACCTTCAATTACTGCATTAGTTCTTTCATAAAGAACCGCAGAAAATTTAGGCGCATTTATTAAAGCTTCTAGTTTTCCAGTACCTTTCATATTTACCGAACATGTATCAGCAGTAATATTAAGTTTTAGTTTAGCTTTATCAGAAGTTTCAATATGCAACGTATCAGATTGTATGGTTAAACCAATTTTAGAAGAGCCACTCGTTTTTAAAACACCATTGTTTAAATTTAATGGCGTTAAACCATTAATTTCAGAATCATTTGTAGCCTCAATAAATTGAAGGTATTCATCATAACTCACCTTAATATTCAAACGTTTTTTAGAGGTAATCTTTTTTAGTTTATTAAAATAAAGTACACTGTCACTCACAATAAATTCTATAAACTCATGCAGGTTTTCATCAGCTTCAACTTCTACAGAAGGTATTTTGTTATAAATTAAATCAATTTCAAAATCTTCATCTAAAGCAATGGTGTGAAAAGAATTAATTTCTGTAATTATAGTAGACACCACCCGATTACCCTTTATTTTATCAGGATTTTGAGCTTCAATATTACCGCCAAATACTAAAGTGAATAGTACGAGTAGTGCAAGGTGTGTGTGTTTCATTGTAATGAGGGTTAAAATTATAACACTAATGTTATAAGGCTATTGTGTTAATTTGGACACAGTTAAGCAACAAAAAGTCACATTTATAATAAAACAAATATAAACAAAAACCACCTTAAACCTTTTAGGGTTTAAAGTGGTTATAAATTCACAATATGTTGGTTGGTTATCTTTGGCTTACGCTTCCGCCAGAGCTTTTATCTGTGTCCAGCATTTCAGGATTACCATAATACTTTACACTAGCACCACTTGAAGCTTTTGCTATAAGTGCCTTAGAAGTGTTTACAGTTAGGTTAGCACCGCTAGAAGCAGATGCTTCCGAAGATTCAGCTTTTAAATCACCAGCTTTTATAGTACTACCGCTACTAGCCTCAGCAGTTAAACTAATAGTATTACCAGAAACCTTTAAACTACTTCCGCTAGAAGAATCGCAGGTTAAATCATTAGTATTTACTTTTACTCTCATGCTACTACCACTACTAGATTTTAATTTTAAGTTATCTGTAGTAATTACATTTGTAGCATGCACGCTACTGCCGCTAGTAGAGGTGATACCCGAAACAGATTTAAAGTTTACATTCACTTTTTTAGAGGATGCTTTACCTATTTGTTCTTTACAGTGAATTTTAAGAACCCCGTCTATAACCTCAGTTATAATAAGTTCTTGTAAATTTTCATCTGCCTCAACGGTGATACCTTCACTACTACCTTGAGTTAAATAAACGCTCAGGCCTTCAGAAGCTTTAATTTTTGAAAACGATGCATTTACGGTTCTAGTTTCCATTACTACATTGCCATTGCCTTTTACTCCACCATTCCAATTCATATTAAAATTACAAGAAAACATAAGTAAGCTTAATATTGATGTAACGACGATTCTGATTAGTGTTGTCATAATGTTTGTTTTTAAATGATTGATGGTTAATAATTTATGTTGTTCAAATATACTGCTAGTGGTAAGTACTTTAAAGTGTTGATTCCCGAACTGTTGTTTTTTATTGATGAATTGTTATTCTCAAAAAGTTACTTCGATATGGAAACGTTGAGGTTTTTATTATAACTACTATTTCTATGAAAATTAGAGTCTAACCAAAGTCTTAAGGTTAGTTGTCCGATGTTATGTCAATACCATTCTTATCAATATTAACTTTCACATCGTCCGATTCTACTTTTATACCATTGCCATTAATTTTAACATGGTCGGTATTGTCTCTTATCTCGATACCATCTTCATTAATTTTAATAGTTTCGGTATTTACATTTACATCAAACGTATCTTCATCACAATCCAAACATTTGGTATCGTCATGCATAATTTTAAGATAATGTTCTTCCATACCATTATCTAAAATGTCATTATAGTCAGAATAATTTCTATGGAAAGAATAGGTATTATCATCAGCATATAATATTGAGCCTTCTGGCAAATACAAAATAAGTTCTACTTCTTGATCTCGATATTTATTTTCAAAAGCAGTAGTTAAATACGCGTCTAAAAGCAACTCTTTATTTGTTAAACTATAGGCATAATTAATGGCTTCAGCACGTTTTTTAGCAATAACGTAGCTGCTGCCTTCTGCTTTTTTCTCAATACTTAAAGATGCGAGCGAATCTTTAGTAGATCTCACAATTAACCTAATGTCAGACGAGTAAATAATTTTCTCATCATTCTCATCTGGTACAATTTTAAAGCCGTTAGTGTCTCTGTATAAATGCCCGTGTTTCGACCTGTAGTAATTATTATTACCAGCCATTTTTACAAAAACAGTATCCTTAGCAGTAATATTTAGTTGCGTTTTATTTACAATGTTAGCATCAAAAGCATGCTCACTGGCTTGTTTTACACCCATTATTATCAAACCTATAATAGCAATAAGCCACAGACCTAATAATGAGAATTTTGCAACATTACCAATAGATTTTAAGTTGTTTACCAAAATTTTTAACCCTAAGTAGGCTAGAAAAAAGAAAGGCACACCCACTGCAAAAAGCAAAAGTAACGATGCCAACCATATTGGTGTGTTGGCAGCATTTGCAGCATCAACAACATCAAAACCTGGTATGCTTACAGCATCCGAAATGCCCACCGTAAACAGCGAAACTATTAGTGCAATAACAGCTACCGAACCTGTAAATAGTAATATGGCTCCAATAATTTTCGCAAATATTTTAAAGAAAAACATAATAACATCACCAAGCGTTTCAAAAAATGTTCTGGATGATGACTTTATCGAGTTTGCACCCTTTTTTACATCTACTTTTTTAGCTGCATTAGAGACGGAGTCCGATACATTTTTTGCAACATCACCAACAGTTTCAGTTACAGTATCAAAACCATCTTTAATTTTTTTTTCTATGTTACTAATGTTAACAGGCTCGCCCGTCATCATTATCTTTTCGGTAGTAGTTTTAGCTTCTGGAACCAAAATCCAAAGTAAAATATAAAGTAAAATACCAGTACCAGCACCGGCTACTAAAAGTACCCAAGCCAACCTAATCCAAATAGCATCAACACCAAAATAATGTGCTAAACCTGCCGAAACACCTCCCACATAAGAGTTGTCGGTATCTCTATAAAGCTTTCTAGAAGGTGCCGCTTTTTTAGTGTAAGCGGGTTGCGGTTCGTCTTCAAAAATAGCATCATCAACTAGGTAATCTTCAGGTTGCCCCATAATGGTAATCACCTCGTCTACCTCCTTAATTCGTATCACTTGCTTATCGTTTTGCACGCGCTCATTAAAAAGTTCGGCAATACGCGCTTCTATATCAGCTATAATTTCAGATCTACCTTGAGAGTCTGTAAATGAACGTTTTATAGCCTCAAGATAGCGTTGTAATTTTAGGTACGCATCCTCATCTATATGAAAAAATATACCTGCTAAATTTATATTGACTGTTTTATTCATCGTGTTCGTGTTTTTCTTGTGCTGTATTCGTTTCAGTATGTCTTGTTACTATATTTACTGCATTGCGCAGTTCGTTCCAAGTAGTATCTAATTCTTTTAAAAATAGCTTGCCCGTTTCGGTTAAACCATAGTATTTTCTTGGTGGTCCAGAGGTGCTTTCTTCCCATCTATAATTCAAAAGGCCTGCATTTTTAAGTCGCGTTAGCAAAGGGTAAATTGTACCCTCAACCACTAACAACTTTGCGTCTTTTAGCGTTTGTAAAATTTCTGCAACGTAAGCATCGTTGTCCTTCAGGACCGATAGTATGCAGAATTCCAATACGCCTTTACGCATTTGTGCTTTAGTGTTTTCTATTTTCATTTGCTGTGTAATATTTTGTTAGAGATCAAATGCAATTCGCAATCCACCTCTAGATGTAACATTTGTTTTAGAGCGTTGCTCATTTCATAGCGTCATTCCTTTAATGTTGTAAAACTGTTCATTTTTTGATTGATTTGATTGATTTGATGTTATTGATGAAATATTGTATTTGGGCGTTACGCCTCCTGCTGTCGGCGTCGGGCTTTCACTACTCAATCCCTCCTTCGTCGGGGATTTCAAACATGCCGTTCAATCCCTAACGCGGTGCCGTCTATATATTATAGTGTCGTCATTTTAAAAAATTAATAGTAAACGGATATTTATATAATTCCCCATCTCTAGCTTTTAAACTAGCAATAACAATTAGCGCCAATTCAATAATAAAGGCAATAACTGCTATAACGCCCAAACCGCCACCAACGTAAAGTAAAGCAGAGGGTTTGCCCATAGAGATATGAAAATCATGAAAGCCATTAAAATCTATAAAGTCTAAACCGCTAAATATTTTAAAAATAAAAAAGGGAATAGTAAGCGTTCCTAAAATAATAGCATAAAGCAACATACTTATTTGAAAGTTTAAAGCTTGCTTACCGTGTTGGTCTATAAATTCCGATTTATCTTTATTAACAGTCCATAAAATAAGCGGCCCAATAAAGTTTCCTAAAGGAAAAATAAACCTACTAAACGTCGATAAATGTATAAAAGTGGCAATGTTTTTTTGGTGATTGTTTACCATAGTGATTTTGATTGATTAAAACATATAATAGTTTCTTATACAAATATATGTCTAAAAACAGGTACTTTGTTACGCATAGTACTATAATTAACATTTTTTTAACATTTAAAACCCAAAATATATTTCATAACTTAGTAAAATAAACAATTACTATATGAGACTGACTCCCAGTAAATTAAATACATTTAGCATGCTTAAATTACCATCAGCTTATTTGTGTGGTGTACGTGTAAAGCATTTAGATGATACCATTTGTAAAATCACAGTAAAACATAGGTGGATTAATCAAAACCCATTCAAATCTATGTTTTGGGCAGTACAGGGTATGGCGGCAGAACTTTCTACAGGCGCCTTAATGATTGGTAAAATTCAAGAATCTGGCAAGCGAATTTCAATGTTAGTTACTTCAAATAATGCCACATTTACAAAAAAGGCAACTGGAAAAATTACATTTACTTGTAACGATGGGCATTTAATAGACCACGCTCTTAAAAAAACAATAGCAACTGGCCAAGGGCAAACCCTTTGGATGAAATCCGTTGGGGTTAATGAAGATGGTGTTGCGGTGTCTACTTTTAATTTTGAGTGGAGTGTAAAGGTGAAACAGTGAGCAGTATTCAGTAAGCAGTATTCAGTAATCAGTATCAGTAAGCAGTAAGCAGTAAGCAGTAATCAGTAATCAATAATCAGTTAGCAGTATGCAGTAGGTCGCGCATTACTTTGCGTCTTAGCGCCTTTACGAGAAAAATTACTGTAAGTGTAAATAGTTTCAGATAATCAAATTATTACAAGAAAACACTAATTACTAATTAGCGTTTTTAGAGTTTTGAGTTTTAATTTTAGAATTTCATTATTAAGGTGTAACAAAACCAAAAACAAATCAACATATAAGTGAATCAACATACTAAAATACATTCAGTAAAAGAAAAACAATAAAAAAATGACAGCACACGAAATAGACTATCGCATTTACGGAGAAGAAATGCAATACGTAGAAATAGAATTAGACCCTAACGAAGGTGTGATTGCAGAAGCAGGTAGTTTTATGATGATGGACGATGGTATTACGATGGAAACCATTTTTGGAGATGGTTCTCAAAAAGACGCTGGGTTTTTAGGTAAAATATTGGGAGCAGGCAAACGCGTACTTACAGGAGAAAGCTTGTTTATGACCGCTTTTTACAACACTTTAGTAGGTAAGCGTAATGTATCATTTGCATCACCCTATCCTGGAAAAATAATCCCGATAGATTTAACCCAATTTGGCGGGA
>CALDUF010000012.1 GCA_937923515.1 uncultured Flavobacteriaceae bacterium | reverse complement strand
TAAAAAAGCTGCCTCGTTAAAAGCAGCTTTTAAGTAAGTTATTTATGTGGGTAGATTAAATTCCTAATGACTTTTTTACGTCATCTAATAAGTTTTTACCATCTGCCATGATAGTTACACCTTGAGAAGAATCTAATACGTAATCAAAACCTTGAGCTCTTGCAACTTCTAGAATTTTAGACTTTGCTTTCTCTGTAATAGGCTTTAATAAATCAAACTCTTTTTTCTGTAAATCCTGTTGTGCTTTAGCTTGGTACTCACGGATACTTTGCTCCATAGTTTGTACTTCTTTCGCACGATTAGTATTTTCTTCTTTAGTTTTTGTTGCAGCTTCTTTATCATAAAGCTCTACTTTCTTTTGGAATTCTGCACCTAAACTTTGTAACTCAGTTTGGTACGTTTTAGAAAGTGTTTCTAATTGTGTTTTAGCTTGCGCCATTTCTGGCATTGCTTGTATAAGTTCTTGTGTGTTTATATGTGCAATTTTGCTTTGTGCCCCAACAAAACTAACCATACCTATACATAAAGCAGTTGCGAATAAAATTGATTTTAAATGTTTCATTTTCAAAATAGTATTAATGTGTTATAATTTTTATTTTATTTATTATTATTTATGCTGTCTCTTTGTTTTTGCTTTGCTTCAAGCGCTTTTTTTCTTTCTTCTATAATTTTCCTTTTCTTTTCTTCAAGTTCTTTTTTACGTGCTTCTCTTTCAGCTAATTTCTTTTTTCTGTTTTCTTCAATAAGTTGTTCTCTCGTTTTAGTAGCAGTTTCAGTTTTTGCAGTAGTTTCCGTTTTGGTAGCTTCGTTTTCAGTACCACTTGCAGCTGTTTTATTTCTACTTTCTAATTTTGCTTGTTTAGCCTTTTCACGCTCCTCTAATATTTTTTGACGCCTTGCATCCGCTTCTTTTTTCTTAGCCTCTCTAGCTTCTAATATTTCTTGTCTGCGTTTTTCAACGGCACTTTCTCTTGCAGCTTTTTTCTCTTCAAGCGCTTTTTCTCTAGCTTCTTGCTCTACATTAATTTCTGGTACTGCTTCTTCTGTTTTTGCAGCTTTACGTTCAGCTTTAGTTTGTGCTTGCTTTCGTTTTGAAGATCTGGTAATAGCTCTTAAAACTTGCTCGCTTATATCAAACCGTTCAGCTGAATATAACATTACAACATCAGCAGATTTATCAAAAATAAAATCATATTTTCTACTAGCAGCCATGTCTTGTACCGCTGCGAAAATTTGATCTTGTATGGGCTGCATTAACTGTTTTTGCTGAATAACTAAATCACCATTAGGTCCAAACCGTTTTTGTTGATAATCTAGAATTTCTTTTTCTTCAAACGTTATATCCTCTTCGCGTTCTTCAATAAGTTCATTTGTTAGTAATACTTTTTCATTGCTTAAATCTTTACGTTTTTGTGCAATGTCTGTAAGTTTACCTTGAATTTCATTTTTCCATTTTTGAGCTTTATCATCTAATTGAGATATTGCGTCTTGATATTCAGGAACGTTTTCTAAAATATACTCTGTGTCTATATATGCAATACGCACACCACGTTGCGCATTAACAGAAATGCTTAGCATAACTAATACTGTCAATAAAAAAAGAACGTTTTTTTGCATCTGTGTTATAGTTTAATTTATGTTTTATATAAATTCTAAAAACGACAGATGATTTTTTTCCTGCCACTCTTTTAAGAATCTTGTTTTCAAAATTAACGAAATTTAATCTTAAAAATTTTAATTCTCATTCAAATCATCAAAAGGTTATTAGAAAATATCGTGCCAAAGTGTATTTTGTATTAGAATTGTTGACCAATAATAAAGTGTGTTTCCCATGCACCGCTTGATCCTGGTTGCCCTGGAACATCATCAAAACGGCGTCCAAAATCAATACCCAATAAACCAAATGCTGGCATAAAAATACGAACGCCTAAGCCAGCTGAACGCTTGATGTTAAACGGATTAAAATCTCTAAAACTATTGTAAGAGTTACCGCCTTCTAAAAAGGTTAAGGCATAAATTTTAGCAGATGCTTTTAAGGTAACAGGGTAGCGTAGCTCTAAAGAGAATTTGTTATAAATACTTCCACCATCTCTAGAAGGTAATCCTGTTTGCTCGTTTAATGGTGCAATAGATTGGTTTGGGTAACCTCTAAGCTGAACAATTTGTCGGCCATCTAAAGAAAAATTTCCTAAACCATCACCACCTACAAAAAAGCGTTCAAAAGGAATAACACCTCTATCATTATTATAAGCACCTAAAAATCCAAACTCTATATTTGGTCTTAATACCAAGTTTTTGGTAATTTCAGTATACCAATCTGCTTTAAAATTTACTTTGTAAAATTCTAACCAATCAAAACGTTCTTGATCTATTTGGCTAACTCTGTCGTTTGCTGCTGTTCTATCTAAATCACTATTAGTAGGATCGGCTAATATTCTTTGGTTTTCATCACGTTCGTTCGCTAGTGCTTCATAATCTCTACTGTCAAATAGCGACCATGGTGGCGATAATTTAGCTGTAATAGAAAAGTTAGAACCTCCTGTTGGGTAAATAGGATCTATTCGTGTATTGTTTCTAGTTAGTCCAACGGTGTAAGATAGGTTTTTAGAACTTCCATCACCAAAACTAAACAATTGTGTATTAAAATTATTTAAGTCGTATATCTGATAACTTAAGGCTTGCGATAAGGTGAAAAAGTTATCAGGCACAGTTAATCTTTTAGCGAGCCCTAATGTAATACCTGTAATATTAAAGCTTCTACTCCTGTCTGGTCTTCTGTTTCTTACTGTGGGGTCAAATCCATTAAACTGAAATTGTTTTGTGTGCGATAATGATACTGAAAACTGTACAGGACGTTTACCACCCAACCAAGGTTCGGAAAATGAAAAGCTATAGGTTTGAAAAAATTGACTGGCTTGTAAACGTAGTGATAGTTTTTGACCATCTCCCATTGGTATTGGTTTGTACGCTTCTTTGTCAAAAATACCTCTCATCGAAAAGTTATTGAACGATAACCCAAGTGTACCTATAAAACCGCCACCACCGTAACCACCTTGCAGCTCTATTTGGCTAGATCCTGTTTCTTTAACAGCAAATTCCATATCAATAGTACCTTCGTTAGGATTAGGGTTTTTAAAATCTGGCGATATTTCTTGTGCGTCAAAAAAGCCTAATTGCCCTAATTCTCTAACAGTTTGTACAACTGCTGCTTTACTATACAAATCGCCTGGGCGCGTACGTAGTTCTCTATACACAACGTGGTCGTTGGTTTTATCGTTTCCAATAACTGTAACATTGTTAAAATAAGCGGGCTTACCTTCAGATATTCTAATTTCTAAATCAATAACATTATTTTCTGCACTAACTTCTACAGGGTTTATAGAAGAGAATAGGTAACCGTTATTTTGGTAAAGGTTGGCAATATCATCACCATCAGGCTTTGTGTTATCTTGTATGCGTTTTTGCAACATTACACCATTATACGTTTCGCCTTCTTTAATTCGTATATATCGGTTGAGTTGTTCATCAGAATATACTGTGTTTCCAATAAAATTAATTTTACCAAACTTGTATAAATCACCTTCTTCTAATGTAACTTGAATAGAAATGGTTTTATCATCGTTAACAATTATGCTGTCTGAGATAATACGAGCATCACGATAGCCGTTTTCGGCATATTTATCTACAACACTAGCTAAATCTGCTTGATACGCAGAGTCTACAAATTTAGAGCGTTTTAAAATACGTAATCGATTGATTTTTTTAGTGCTTTTCATGGCTTTTCTAAGCACTTTTTCTTTTAAAGCAGAATCGCCTACAAAAGTAATATCCTTAATTTTTACTTTTTCACCTTTATCAATGGCCACAACCATATTAACTCTGGCTTTATCGATAGTATCTTTTACCTCAATAGTATTAATATTAACTTTGGCATTGTAAAACCCATCCTTTCTATACTTTTTCTCTAAAAAGTTTTTAGTAGTGGTTCTCAGGTTTTCAGTTACTTTAACGCCTTTGGTAAGTTTATTGTCTTTTATAATACCTTCAATTTTACCTTTTTTAACACCTGTTACTTTAACATCTATTAATTGTGGTAAATCAGACAAGCGAATCTCTAAAAAAGCTTTGTTGCCTTCAATATTTTTAAGAAAAATTTCAATGTCGCTAAATAGCTTAGTATCCCAAAGTCTTTTTATAGCGTTGGCTATATCTTCTCCAGGGATAGTAACCTCAGTATCTTTTTTTAAACGTGAATAGGCAATTACCGTTTGTTCATTAAAGCTAGTGTTACCTGTAACAGAAACACCACCTATAGTATACTTTTTGCCATTTTCGTATGCAATGTCTTGCGCTTGAAGTGTAAAGCCAAATACAATAATAAGTATTGTAATATATTGTTTTAGATAAGTTTTCAATAGAAATGTATTAGCTAAGTTGTTCACTTGTTTTCCCAAATCGTCTTTCTCTTTTTTGATATTCTATAATAGCTTTATACAAATCTTGTTTTGTGAAATCTGGCCAAAGTGTATGGGTAAAATACAATTCGGCATAAGCTATTTGCCAAAGCAAAAAATTACTAATACGTTGTTCTCCACTTGTTCTAATAAGTAAGTCTACGTCTGGTAAATTTTGCGTGTAAAGATGCTTATTAATAATTGATTCATCAATAGCTTCGGGCGAAATTATGTTATTTTTAACTTTATTACTAATTTCTTTAACAGTGTTTAGTAATTCTTCTCTAGAGCCATAGCTAAGCGCTAAAGTTAAGGTCATTCTAGTATTATTCTCAGTAGCATCCATAACCTCGTGAAGCTCTTTGTGTACCTTGGTTGGTAATAGTGTTAGGTTGCCTATAGCTGCTAATTTTATGTTGTTGTCTTGCAGTGTTTTTATTTCTTTTTTTAATGAAGAAATTAACAGTTTCATCAACGTTTTTACCTCAATTTTTGGCCTATTCCAATTTTCGGTAGAAAAGGCATAAAGTGTTAAATTTTTGATACCTAACTCTGCAGAAGCTTCAACAACCTCTCTAACCGATTTTGTGCCATTTTCATGACCAAAAGCACGCAACATGCCTTTTTGTTTTGCCCAACGGCCGTTGCCATCCATAATAATGGCAAGGTGTTTAGGTAAAGCTTCTAGCAATATGTCGTTTTTTAAATCCATTTAATTAATGCAGTAACACGGGTTTTCTCCAAAAGTGTAAGTTAGCGTAAATCCGCTAAATGTGTACCAATCGTTATTATTAATATTTCCAAAACGAAACTGTTGTCTAAAATCACTGTCTGGTACGCTACCGTCAATCTCATCAGAAAATGCTAAGCGCGCACCTACCTCAATACCCAAAATAAATTTATCGATTAATCGCATTTTAAAACCTAAAACCATTGGTATACCATAAGCCCAACTTTCAGTGTTTTCTGCTGTTTGTACACCATTTAAAAAGAAATGGTTGTCGTGTCTTGCAACACTAATACCTGTGTATAGATAAGGTGTAGCAACTGGTTTTCCTGTATGTAGGTTAAAATCTAAAAACGTAAATTCCATACCTGCAGAAAACTCTAACAGGTTGGAACTAAAACTATAATTTCTACTAATACGTCTAGGGTCATCAGAGTCTATGTCGGCTGCCATTAAATCAGAATATATAATACTTGCTCTCCATGAATGTCTTGCACTTCTGTTCCACTTGTAAAGCAAACCAAAAGCAGCTGCGTTGGGCGATATATAATCTGTTGCGCCAACATCGCCAATAAAGTTGCTACCTCCCGCAAATACACCAATTTCGTTTATTTGAGAGAAGCTAAGTTGTAGCGTTAATAAGCTAATAATTAATAGGTTTACGTGCCGCATAGCTATATAAAGTTTGCAAATATAATAAATAAGACGAGCCTATTGCAATTTGAATTGAATAGTATGGATTTAAAACAGATTTTACAAAGAATTATTGTCTTTTCAATTGTAGGTTTTTTACGTTGCTTAGCATTGTGCCTACACGATTTAACATTTTAGGCGGTTTAGTATAATACAGTTTAGAGGATTGCTCCAGTATCATATTTTTGTTTGGTTTACATAACTACTAGTTTGTTTAGTTACTCCCTTTTATTAAGATTAGTAAAGACTATTAGTTGCGGTTATCTTCGCCCCAAAGCATTTTTTTACGTAGTGTTTTTAAAAAGCTTTCATCCAATAAATCAATCATTTTAATTTTAAAATCGGCTTTTTTAATTTTAATAATAGTACCATTATCTAAAGTAGCAATTCTAGAATCTAGAGATACTAAGTGTTGTTCTTCTCTACCGCTAACTTTTAATTGAATTTCGGTAGAGTCTGGTATAATCAACGGGCGTGCACTTAAGTTATGAGGCGCAATAGGTGTTAAAACAAAGCTATTTGCACCAGGTGTTATTACTGGGCCACCACAGCTTAGCGAATATCCCGTAGAACCCGTTGGCGTAGATACAATTAAGCCGTCACTCCAATACGAAGTTAAATACTGGTCGTCTAGAAGCGTTTCTACAGTAATCATAGAAGTTGTATTTTTTCTGCTCACCGCAACTTCGTTTAATGCAAAGTTTAATTCTAATATGTTACTATTGGCAGGCGAAGTTTCTACAGCAAGTAAACTGCGTTCAGAGATTTTGTACTTCCCATCAATTATGTTTTGTACTGCAGTTTCTATATCTTCAACCTGTATGGTAGCTAAAAACCCTAAACGCCCCGTGTTAATACCAACTATAGGAATATCTAAACCCATTACAAATGTTATGGCTCTTAAAATAGTGCCATCACCACCAATGCTTACCAATAAGTCGTAAGACGCATCAAGTTTTTCAAAGGTTTCAAATGTACTGTAAAACGTTCGTTTTGTTGATACAGATTTTATAAGTTCAGAGAATTCAGCTTCTATAAAAACATCAACATCTTTTTTAGATACGTAGTTTAAAAGCGTATCTACAGAGGTTAAGGTGTACTTGTTATTAAAACGCCCAAAAACGGCTAATTTCATAATTACATGTTTAAATATTTGTTCAAATAATCCGACCGTTCTTTTAAGCTTTGCGTAAAACTATCTTCCTCATGCCCAGAAGCAATATTATAACTGTAGCGTCTAAAGGTTTGTATAATATCGTTTAAACTTGTGTTGCCTATCTTTAAAGTAACTTGCACTATATCATTTTGCATCTTAGAGATAAATGCGCCAAGTAATTTGCCATTGTTGGATTCTACAATTTGACTTATTTCGCTAAACGAATAATCGTTAATGCCCTTTTCAACAACTAATACGCCTCCAGCTTCATAAAAAAAAGGCGATTCGTTAAAAATACCGATAATATCATTTAGCTCATAATACCCAAGATAATGGCCTTTTTCGTTTAAAATAGGCATAATATTTGCCGAGTTTTGAGCGAAAGCTTCTAAAACATCAAGCCACATTGTAGAGTCTCTCACGTAAAAATCTTCTAGACTATACAGGTAGTTGCTTATCAAATCTTCGCCATTAAAACAGTGTACATCGGTTTCAAAAAAAGTGCCCACAAAAACATCGTTTTCGTCCTTTATAGGAATGTGCGAATATGTAAGCTGATTGAAAAGCTCCTGTAGTTCAGCTATTTTGCTGCTACTGCTTAGTGGTTTTATATCGTTAATTATAAATTCTTGAAGTCTCATAAGTACCGTTTATCACATTGCAAATTAATCAAAAAAAAGCTACATGTGCTTGTTCTAGTTTGTATTTTTGCACTTAAAAATGTAATTAATGACAAAGTTAAGTGTAAATATTAACAAGATAGCAACTTTGAGAAATTCTCGCGGTGGCGATGTACCAAATGTGGTGCAATTTGCAAAAGATGTGCAGCGTTTTGGTGCAGAGGGTGTTACTGTGCATCCAAGACCAGATGAGCGCCACATTCGTTATCAAGATGCACGAGATTTAAAACCAAAAGTATACACAGAATATAATATTGAAGGTAATCCAGTAACATCGTTTATGGATTTAGTGTTAGAAATAAAACCAACACAAGTTACTTTGGTGCCAGATGCCGTAGATGCTATAACTAGCAATGCGGGTTGGGATACCATTAAACACAAAGATTTTTTGGTTGATGTAATTAAAGAGTTTCAAAATAATGGCATACGAACTTCAATTTTCGTAGATCCTGTTTTGCAACAAATAGAAGGTGCAAAAGCTACGGGAACAGATAGAATAGAATTGTATACCGAAGGGTTTGCCCATCAGTACGGTTTAGGAAATAAAGAGGCTATACAACCGTATACTAAAAGTGCTGTTTTAGCAAATAAATTAGGTTTAGGTATAAATGCAGGGCACGATCTATCTTTAGAAAATATACAGTTTTTTAAGGAAAATATCCCTAATCTTTTAGAGGTATCTATAGGGCATGCTTTAATTGCCGAAAGTTTGTATTTGGGTGTAGAAAACGTAATACAAATGTATTTAAGAAAGTTGAAATAGAACATGATGCTACTACATTCAAACATTATAGGGCAAGGGCAACCATTTGTAATTTTACATGGATTTTTAGGCACGGGCGATAACTGGAAAACGCATGGCAAAAACCTAGCAGCACTGGGTTATCAAGTGCATTTGGTAGATCAGCGCAATCATGGGCATAGTTTTCATGATGACGCTTTTAGTTATGAAGTTATGGCAGAAGATTTAAAAAACTACTGCGAAGCCAAAAACCTTGATGATATTATTCTTTTAGGGCATTCTATGGGTGGAAAAACAGCCATGTTGTTTGCTACAGAATATCCAGAATTGGTATCAAAATTATTAATTGCCGATATTTCGCCACGTTTTTATCCTGTGCATCATGATACCATTCTAAACGGATTAAGTGCTTTAGATTTTGATGAGATAAAAAGCAGAGGAGCAGTCGATAAAGCATTGAGTGACTATGTTTCAGATTTTGGAACACGTCAATTTTTACTCAAAAACCTGTACTGGGTTGAAAAAGGGAAATTAGGGTTGCGTATTAATGTAGAAGTATTACAAAATGAAGTTGCCGAGGTTGGTGAAGCCTTACCAAGTTATGCAAGATTTGAAAAAGACACCTTATTTTTGCGAGGCGATCGTTCAGAATATATTGGTGCGGATGATGAACGTATTATAAAAAATCATTTTTCAAATGTTGATGTCGTAACTATTGCTAATGCAGGCCACTGGTTACATGCAGAGAATCCTAAAGACTTTTTTGAGTCGGTTGTAAGGTTTGTTAAATAATTTATTTCGTATTTTTATGAAAAGTTAAATTATGAAACTAATAATCAAACTCTTACTAAACGCAGCAGCCGTTTTTATTTTAGCCCATTTATTGTCAGGAATAAATGTAGACGGTTACGTTGGTGCCTTAATAGTGGCAGTAGTACTTTCAATTTTAAACCTGCTTGTAAAACCAATTTTGGTAATTTTTACTCTACCAGCAACTATTCTCACATTAGGGTTATTTCTATTAGTTATTAATGCGATAATTATACTTTTGGCCGATAAATTAATTGATGGTTTTGCGGTGGCTAATTTTTGGTGGGCACTAATTTTTAGTGTGTTATTATGCATACTACAAAGTGTACTACATTCACTTTTAAAAGCAGATAAAAAATAGCTTAAAATCAGGCGATTAAAACTTTGTCGGGATGCAAAAAATATCATATTTTTGCATCCCGATTTTAATTAATAAAGTATTGGGTGTATAACCCTTTTATTTAATGCCTTTTAGGCTCATATTTTTACAATGAATATTACAAGAGAAAACTTAGATGCGTTAAACGCGGTAGTAAAAGTAGATATCGCTAAAGAAGATTATAGCGATAAGGTAGAAAAAATCTTAACAGATTACCGTAAAACAGCCAATATTCCAGGTTTTAGAAAAGGGCACGTGCCTATGGGAATGGTAAAAAAACAATATGGTAAAGCTGTATTGGTAGACGAAGTTAACAAGCTACTACAAGATGCCTTAAATAAGTATCTTACTGAAGAAAAACTTGACGTTTTAGGACAACCATTACCAAAGCCTCAAGATGATATAAATTGGGATGCTGATGCTTTTTCTTTTGAATTTGAATTAGGTTTAGCGCCAGAATTTGATGTTAAGTTAAAAGGTAAAAAAACGATTACTCATTACAATATTGTTGCTGATGATAAGATGATTGATGAGCAAATAGAGCGTATTCAAAAACAATATGGAAAGTTAGTATCGGAAGACACTGTTGCAAAGGATAGTGAAATAACAGGTGCCTACAAAAATGAGGAAAAAGAAATTGATAATACAGTAACCCTTACTTTAGATAAGTTTAAAGGAAAAGCAACCGAAAAGAAATTTGTTGGTGCCAAAGTTGGTGATGTTATCACGTTAAAAACCAAAGGCCTATTTGAGGATGATCATGATTTGATGCATGCGTTAAAACTAAGCCACGATGAGGTTCATGATTTAGACATTGAAGTAACATTTACCATTGCTGAAATTAATAAAAGAGAACTTGCAGATTTAGATCAAGAGTTGTTTGATAAATTATTTCCATCAAAAGACGTAACTTCAGTTACTGAATTAAAAGCAAAAATAAAGGAAGATGCTGAAAAGCAATTTGTACAGCAATCTGATCAAAAGTTATTAAACGACGTTACTGAATATTTAGTAGACAGTACTAAATTTGATTTACCGGCCGAATTTTTAACCAAGTGGATGCAAACCGCTGGTGAAACAGAGATGGACGCAGAACAAGCGAAAGATGAGTACGTGAAATCTGAAAAAAGTTTGCGTTACCAATTAATAGAAGGCAAGCTAATTCAAGACAACGATATTCAAGTTACTATAGAAGATATCAAAGGGCACGCAAAAGATATGATTAAAGCGCAAATGGCACAATTTGGGCAAATGAATCCGTCTGATGAAGAGCTTGATGGTATTGCTGCCAGAGTTTTAGGTAATCAAGAAGAAGCACGTAGAATTTCAGAGCAATTAATTAGTCAAAAGCTAATTGAATTATATAAAGAAAAAGCAAACTTAAAAACAAAAGAATTGAGTTACGAAAAGTTTGTTAAAGAAGTGTACGGCGACAAATAATCAAATAATAATTCATTATATTTATGCGCTTGAACTAGCAATAGTACAAGCGCATTTTTAGTGAAACTCAATTTTGGGAAGTCTCAAAATTTATCAAAATTGTAAGTTGAACTATTCCCGCTTTTTTTGCGGGATATTTTTTAATAGAAAATCTTAAAATAAAAAACGATAAGACCTACTATGGATTACGCTAAAGAATTTGAAAAATTCGCAATAAAAGATCAAGGCATAAGTAGCACATATTACAATAAAATTATAAGTAGTATGTATCCTACTAATTTAACGCCAAACATCATAGAGGAACGCCAAATGAATATTGCAATTTTTGACGTTTTCTCACGTTTAATGATGGATCGTATTATATTTCTAGGTACAGGAATTAACGATCAGGTTGCCAATATTATACAAGCACAATTGCTGTTTTTAGAAAGTGTTGATGCATCTAAAGACATTCAAATTTACATTAACTCTCCAGGAGGAAGTGTATATGCTGGTTTAGGTATTTATGATACCATGCAATTTATAAAACCAGATGTTGCTACAATTTGTACAGGAATGGCAGCTTCAATGGGTGCTGTTTTATTATGTGCGGGCGAAAAAGGAAAGCGTAGTGGTTTAACACATTCTAGAGTTATGATACACCAGCCAATGGGTGGTGCGCAAGGGCAAGCTAGCGATATTGAGATTACTGCAAAAGAAATTTTAACACTAAAAGAAGAGTTATATAAAATTATTAGTAAGCATTCTGGTCAAGATTACGACAAAGTATACGACGATAGTGATAGAGATTATTGGATGAAGGCCGACAAAGCTAAGGAATACGGTATGATAGACGAGATATTAGCTAGAAAATAAAAAAATCGTACTTTTACAAGTCAAAATTATAAATTTTCCACATTAAGAATTTTTATAAAATAAAATATTAATTAATGGCAAAAGAAGAATTAGAATGTTCGTTTTGTGGTCGTAAAAAACCAGAAACCAATCTGTTGATTGCAGGTTTAGACGCGCACATTTGTGATCGATGTATAGAACAAGCACATGGTATTGTTGTTGAAGAATCTAAGCAAAACGACACTAATGATTTATCTGCAGAATTAAAACTTAGAAAGCCACAGCAAATAAAAGCATTCCTAGACGAATATATTATTGGTCAAGAAATGACTAAAAAAGTAATGTCTGTTGCGGTTTATAACCATTATAAACGTTTATTGCAACCGCCAACTAACGATGATATTGAGATTCAAAAAAGTAATATCGTTATGGTTGGGCAAACCGGTACAGGTAAAACATTAATGGCTAAAACTGTAGCCAGAATGTTAAATGTGCCTTTAGCTATTGTAGATGCTACTGTACTTACCGAAGCGGGTTATGTAGGTGAAGATGTAGAGAGTATATTGACACGTTTATTACAAGCCGCAGATTACAACTTAGAAAAGGCCGAAAAAGGTATTGTATTTATTGACGAGATTGATAAAATTGCTCGCAAAAGCGATAATCCATCAATTACAAGAGATGTTTCTGGAGAAGGCGTGCAACAAGCGCTTTTAAAACTTCTAGAAGGTACAGTTGTTAATGTGCCACCAAAAGGCGGTAGAAAGCATCCTGATCAAAAATTTATAGAAGTAAATACTGAAAACATCTTGTTTATAGCAGGTGGTGCTTTTGATGGTATAGAGCGTGTTATTTCTAAACGTTTAAATATGAAAGCTGTGGGTTACGCCGCGTCAATGTCTGATGAAGCTGTAGATCAAAGCAATCTCTTACAGTATATTATTCCTAAAGATTTAAAAGATTTTGGTTTAATTCCTGAGATTATAGGTAGGCTTCCTGTTTTAACGCACATGGATCCGTTAGATGCTAAAACATTAAGAGCAATTTTAACAGAGCCTAAAAATGCCATAATTAAGCAGTATAAAAAATTATTTTCTATGGATGAAATAGAGTTTACTATTACCGATGGTGCTCTTGGATTTATAGTAGATAAAGCTATTGAGTATAAACTTGGTGCTAGAGGATTGCGCTCTTTATGCGAAGAAATATTAACTGATGCTATGTTTGAGCTGCCAAGTAGTACAGACAAAAAGTTAAATGTTACAAAATCGTATGCAGAAGATAAATTAACAAAAACAACGCTTAAGAAATTAAAAGCAGTGTCTTAAGCGTTTAAGAATTTATAAATTATTAAGAGCATCCTGATAAATTTAGGATGCTTTTTTTATGGTATCTTATTTTGAAAAGTTTAAAGAAGTATTTATAAAATCAAGTTGAATAAATCCCACTTTTTTGCGGGATTTATTGTTTTATATTTGTGATACAAAAAAAGATACGATGTATACCTTTTTGTTACGATTATTTAAATCCAAAACGTTTATAGAAGCGCAAGATCCTATGAAAAAATATTTAATAGTTGGTTTAGGCAATATTGGGCAGCAGTATGATGAAACGCGGCATAACATTGGTTTTAAGGTGTTAGACTATTTTGCAAAAACTGAAGATTTTACTTTTGAAACACAAAAACTGGGTGATGTTGCTACTTATAAATTAAAAGGAAGAACATTTATATTTTTAAAACCTAGTACGTTCATGAATTTAAGTGGTAAAGCATTAACCTATTGGTTAGCTAAAGAGAAAGTGCCTTTGGATAACCTTTTAGTAATTACTGATGATTTAAATTTACCCTTTGGAAGTATTCGATTAAAAACAAAAGGAAGTGATGGTGGGCATAATGGGCTAAAAGATATTCAGCATAAGTTAAATACCACTAAATATAACCGTTTTAGATTCGGAATTAGTGATGCATTTAGTAAAGGCAGGCAAGTAGATTATGTTTTAGGTGAATGGACTGATACCGAAAAAGAACAACTGCCAGAGCGTTTAGAAAAATCGGTTGCATTAATAAAATCGTTTGTACTGTCAGGAGTTAATACTACAATGAATACTTATAATGGTACATAAATAACATTATTCTATTACAATGCGTCTCGTATAAGTTCTACTAGCATCACTTAAATACAAAATATACATGCCAGATTGTATGTTGTTTAAGTTTATGGTTTCGTTAAGCTGCAATGTCTCTTTTAATTGCTGCTGGTATATGCGTCTACCTCTAACATCAAAAACTTCAACTTTAATATTTTTTCTAGCGTGAGCCGAATCTATCTTTATGGTAAATTCACCATTACTCGGGTTTGGAAATATTTTGACTCTATCAAAACTAAATTCTGAAATTTCTAATGGTGTAAGTGTAGTTTGGCATACTTCAACAAACCAAGAGTTTAGGGTGCCTGTATCTCCTACAGCAAAATCACCAATTGTAATGGTCCAATTTCCAGTAATACTTTCGCCATCAAACAATTCTAACAAATCATTTAAAGATTTTTGAGATATATTATTATCGCTATTAAAGCAATTGTAACCAATGGCATTATCGTCAAAAATTCCTGTAATATTTTCTTCAGAATCGCAGTCATCTGATGTTTTTAATACAACTTCGGTATTATTAGGACTTGTAATGGATATTGCTAAATCGCCAATATAGGTGTGAGAAATATTCATACCTATATTAATATCTTCAATAGTGCCCGCATCAGTTATGTTAATAGTATGGCTTTCTGTTAAACTCCCAGTATTATCTGAAATATTTATGCCCAAATTATTCGCAGAACTGTATTGTGTACATGTATTGTTTACTTCAAAATCAATTGCAAAATCTTCAGAGTTAATAGCAAAAAAGTTATTGCCAGTTGGTGCAATCATAACTCTACAGGTTTGAGCAGGAGTGTTGGGTACAGTTAGCGTATGCGAGCCATTATTAGGAATGTTACTCACTAATTCTGTATAAGTTATACCACCGTCTGTAGATAACAAAATATTTACATTTGATGCGCCAGATAAGGTGTTGGTATTATTCACATTCCAAGTTATAGTTTCTGAAGTACCACTAGACCATGAAATACCTGTTGTACTTTGAGACGTCACCTCAAAAGGGCCAAAACCAGAATCAAAAGTTACACGCATATCGTCGTGATCGTTATTAGCGCCACCAGCTCTGTTATCTCTAACTGTTAATCTAAAATCTGCTGTTCTACCAACATTGGGTACTTTTTCCCATTGGTTAGCATTTACACCAAATTTTAAGTCTGACAAGTTTGGAAAATACCGCGTATTGTCAGTTGTAGGAGGAAAAGATCTTACTAAAACAGCGTCATCGTTTCCAATATTAGGATTTGGAAAAATAGTAGCTGTGTCATTTTCATTTATTTGCTCCCAGCAATAGGTGATGTTATCGCCGTCAGTATCACTTGCAGTACCAACAAGCTTAAATGGTGTACCAACAGGTAAGATTAAATCTGGGCCAGCATCTACAATAGGCGTGGTGTTGCCTGTGTTGGTTTCTGTAGCACAGGTTGTTGTTTTTATAAAATCAGTAATCTGTTGAATAGATATGGCATGAAAATAAGGGTCGCTATTAGTTTGAACGTTAGCTGAAGCAGCAATACCAGCATAACCCATAACCGTGGTGCCACTTCCTGGTTCCATTTGTACATTGGTGCCTTCATTACCATCGTGAGTCCAAGTATGGTTTGCACCAAATTGGTGTCCTAATTCGTGCGCAACCAAGTCAATATCAAAATTAAAACCTCCTGGAGCGTCATCAGATGCGTAAGCTCTTCCTTTAAGTCCGCTATCACAAACACAACCAATACAGCCTGCATTACCATCAAACCCTGTAGCAGATAAAAGATGCCCTAAATCATAATTAGCATTACCAATCTCTGTATCAAGTGTGTTTTGTAATTCGTTGCTATAATTAGATGATGTAGAGTAAGGGTCGCTGCCAGCATTAAGGTAAATAACATCATCATTATTAGCAGGAAGCTGCAATGTTACATTTAAATCATTCTCAAAAACGGCATTCACATTCGTTAATGTTGCAGCTAAGGCAGCATTAACTAAAGCTAATGTGCCGCCATGAAAGCTAGAATACTCTCCAGTTACTGATATAGCGAGCGTGTAAAGCCTATTGGTGCTATCATCGGCATCTTTTAAACTATTAGTTTTATTTAGAATATCAGACGTTACATCTAAGGTTTTACAGTTAAAGTTTCCTTTTTTAGCTAAATCGGCTTTATTTTTTACTGAAAACCGAGAGGTTTTAGCGGTATTAGGCTCAAAAACTTCGGTATGTGTTTTTCCTAGTACAATACCGCTAAGTCCTTTATAAGGCGACAAACTAAATCTAAGATGCGCCGTTGGGTTATCTATACCATAGCCAATATAAGATCTAATTTCAGGATATTTTGCTTGTAAATCTGGATGCATTACAGATGCTTCTACAATCCTGTATTTTTCCATATCACCTTGTAGGTTAGGAAAACTAATAACAACGCTATTAGATTTTGATAGGTTTGTAGTTTCTGCGTTTTTTAACGCTATACTTAAAGATTTGTAATTAAATTCAAAAGTAGTAGCATTAGCTTGAGAAGCACCTTTTAGTGTATTGGTTTTTTGTTGCTCTTGCGCTTTAACAAAAAAGTTCTTTTGTGCAAATGCTGAAAAAGCAGTTAAAAATATGGCGGTTGCAAAAACATAATGTAGTTTTGTTTTCATAACTATGCTGGGGTCTTTTAAAAACAAATCTAGCTTATTTTAACGACAATAACAATTCTTAAGAAAACCCTATGGGTAAGGTAGTAAAAATTGAAAAGCATAAAGCTTCTTCACCCACAATAGTAACTATTGGTACATTTGATGGTGTTCATGTAGGACATCAAAAAATAATTAATCGCCTTATAACTATTGGTAAACACGATAAATTACAATCTGTAATACTTACTTTTTTTCCCCATCCTAGAATGGTGTTACAAAAAGATGCTGACATTAAACTCATCAATACTATTGAAGAACGCCATAAAATTTTAGATAAATTAGGTTTAGACTATCTATTAATACAAGAATTTACAAAAGCATTTTCTAGAGTATCTGCTGAAGCATTTGTGCAAGAAGTTTTAGTAGATAAATTAAACGTAAAAAAGGTTATTATTGGTTACGATCATCGCTTTGGGAGAAATAGAAATGCTGATATAACAGATTTAATAAAATTTGGAAAAGCATTTGATTTTGAAGTAGAAGAAATATCTAAACAAGATATTGATGATGTAGCTGTAAGTTCTACTAAAATTAGGAAAGCCTTATCAAACGGCGATATTCAAAAAGCAAATCGCTATTTAGGATACCCTTTTATGCTAACAGGTACTGTTGTTAAGGGTAGAGGTATTGGTAAACAATTAGCGTATCCTACAGCAAATATTAAAATAGCTGAAAACTATAAATTGATTCCAAAACAAGGGGCTTACGTTGTAAAATCTACTATAAGTAACACTGTTGTTTTTGGTATGATGAATATAGGGATGAATCCCACAGTTAATGGGAATTGCGAATCTATAGAAGTACACTTTTTTGATTTTGACACATCAATTTATGGCAAACATATTCAAATTGATGTTTTAGAACGCATTCGCGATGAACAAAAATTTGAGTCGGTTGCAGCACTAAAAGCGCAACTTGAAAAGGATAAGATATTTTCGTTGAATTTTATCAATACACATAATGCTAAATAAGTGGCTTTTTAAACATATTGATAACGCACAATTAGTAATTTTTAGAATATGTTTTGGTCTGCTTTGTTTTTTAGAATCTTTTGGCGCCATACTTACAGGTTGGGTAAAACGTGGTTTAGTAGCGCCTAAATTCACCTTTACTTTTATTGGTTTCGAGTGGTTGCACGTATTTCAAGGTGAAACCATGCATGTATATTACGGCATAATGGCAATTTTTGGACTGCTTATAATGGTTGGTTATAAGTACCGATTAAGTATGGTTGGTTTTGCTGTGTTATGGGCGGGCAGTTATTTAATGCAAAAATCGTCATACAATAACCATTATTATTTATTGATGCTTATAAGTGCAATTATGGTATTTATGCCTGCACATCATGATGTTTCTTTAGATTCAAAAATAAACCCCTCATTAAAAACTAATGCTATGCCCAATTGGTGTAGAGTGGTATTTATTCTTCAGCTTTTTATTGTTTATACGTATGCCTCTGTTGCAAAGTTGTATCCAGATTGGTTAGATGGTACCGCAGTGCGCGTTTTAATGAGTGGTAAAAAGCAGTATTACCTTGTTGGTAATATGTTGCAGGAAGCATGGTTTCAAAATATCTTAACGTGGGGCGGTATTTTTTTTGATGGTTTAATTGTTCCTCTTTTGTTATTTAAACCCACACGAAAATGGGAGTTTATTATATCTATTGGGTTTCATGTATTCAATTCTTTAGTATTTCAAATAGGTATTTTTCCGTATTTGGCTTTGGCATTTTATTTGTTTTTCTTTCCGCCTAAAACAATTCGTAATATATTTTTAAAGCACCGTTCTTTTTATAACGCTGCTGCCGTAACCTATCCTAATTTTAAGAATCTGTATTTAGTGTTATTTACGGTGTATTTTATAATTCAAATTATATTACCATTGCGGCATCATGCGTTTAAGGATGATGTGTTATGGACAGAAGAAGGCCATCGTTTATCATGGCGAATGATGCTTAGAGCAAAACATGGTAGTGCCACATACATTATTCAAGATAAAAATACTGGTAAAAAAACTACAGTGGCATTAGATGACTATTTAACTAAAAAACAACAAAGAAGTGCCAGTACAAAACCAGATGTGATCTGGCAATTTTCTCAGTATTTAAAAAAGGAGTTTAAAAACAAAGGGCAAGATATTGCGGTTTATGTAAAATGTAGAGTGAGTGTTAATGGTAAACCCTATAAAACACTTGTAAATCCAGAGGTAGATATTGCTAGTGTACCATGGCAACCATTACATCATAGCAGTTGGATTTTGCCTTCAAAAATAAAACAACAGCCTTAAATTTAGTTACTGCACGCCTATAATCATGCTGCAAACGTATATAATTTTTTCATTTTGTATAATAGGTTTTCAAATGAAAAAAATCATGTATTTTTGTCCCTTAAATTTGCAAAATCATGCTACAAGTTCCATTTATTAGAGACAACCAAGCAGTAGTTATCGAACGCTTAGCGAAACGTAATATCGATGCCGCTAAAATGATAGACGATGTTATTGCTTTAGATGAAAAAAGAAGAAGCATTCAAACAGAATTGGATAATACTTTAGCAGAATCTAATACCATTTCAAAAGAAATAGGACACTTGTTTAAATCTGGTAAAGCCGAAGAAGCAAATGCTTTAAAAGCTAAAACGGGAGCGTTAAAAGACGCATCAAAAACACTCACAGAAGCATTAAGCACAACTGCTGAAAGTTTGCAAGAGTTATTATATCAAATTCCAAACGTACCGCATAGCTCTGTTCCTGAAGGAAATTCTGAAGCAGATAATGAGGAGGTATTTAAAGCAGGTACTATACCAACACTTCATAAAGGTGCTTTACCGCATTGGGAACTTGCAAAGCAATACGATATCATAGATTTTGAACTAGGAAATAAAATTACTGGTGCAGGGTTTCCTGTGTATAAGGGTAAAGGCGCAAAATTACAACGTGCCTTAATTACCTATTTTTTAGATAAAAACACAGAAGCAGGCTACACAGAATATCAATTACCGCTTTTAATAAATGAAGCATCAGGTATAGGTACTGGACAGTTACCCGATAAAGAGGGACAAATGTATCATGTAACAGAAGATAACTTGTATTTAATACCAACTGCTGAGGTGCCAGGAACTAATATTTTTAGAAATACGGTTTTAAATGAAGCCGATTTACCTGTTGGTATTACAGGATATACACCTTGCTTTCGTAGAGAGGCAGGTAGTTATGGTGCGCACGTTAGAGGGTTAAATAGATTGCACCAATTTGATAAAGTAGAAATTATAAGAGTAGAACATCCTGAGGCATCTTACAACGCTTTGGATGGTATGGTAAATCATGTTAAAAGCATTTTAGAAGAACTAGAACTACCCTACAGAATTTTAAGATTATGTGCTGGCGATACATCGTTTGCTTCTGCACTAACATACGATTTTGAGTTATTCTCAACGGCTCAAGATAGGTGGCTAGAGGTGTCTTCGGTTTCAAATTTTGAAACATTCCAAGCCAACCGCTTAAAATTGCGATTCAAAAATGCAAATGGTAAAAACGAGTTGGCGCATACTTTAAATGGAAGCGCATTAGCCTTACCACGAATTTTGGCAGGTATTTTAGAAAATTATCAAACCGAAACGGGTATTGAAATTCCAAAGGTGTTACGTAAGTATACTGGCTTCGATACTATATGATGTATTTTCTTTCATATTTAATCAATAAAATCGATTAAAAGCATATTTTAAATGTTGTTTAACGATTATGTGTAGGTTTTCTTTGGGATTTGTTTAATATTTAAGAATATTACTAAACTAAATCAAAATTAACCTACTTAAGCCATGAAAAATGTACTTCGCATTATTCTGCTTTTAGCGCTTGTCTTAATTGGAAGTGTAATTTTGTCTTCAGATTTTAATTTAGATAAGTCTGAAAACAAAACTATAGCAGTTGTAAAAAAATAAATCTTTTACCTTAAAAAGCTGTCCCCAATCGAGTGAAACTATCGTTTTTAATTACGATGGTTTAGTTAATAGTACATTATTTTGGTTGGTTATGCCCGAATGTAATATTCGGGCATTTTTGGTATTTCCTTAATATAAGTTTAAATATATCTTCAGTATATTTACTCAATGAGAGTGTTACTATTTTTATGTCTTTTTATTCCAACATTACTGCTGGCTCAAAATGATGTGCTTGCTAAGGAATACTATAAAAATGGCGATTTTGAAAAAGCCCTAATTGAGTATAAAAAGTTGCATGCAAAATCAAGATCTAATCTTAATTACATGAAACAAATTGTTGCTGCACATCAACAATTAGAACAATATCAAGAGGCCGAAACGTTTTTAAATGCCATAATTAGTAAAACAAAGTATGCAGCATTTTATGTTGATTTGGGGCATAATTACCAACTGCAAAACAATCTAGAAAAAGCAAATGAAAATTATGGTATTGCCATAAATAGCCTACTTGTTAATCCCAATAATGCGTATGCCGTAGCGCGAAGTTTTCAAAATTACGCATTACTAGATCAGGCTGCAACCACCTACGAAAAAGCAATGGCACTCAAACCAGAGTTAAACCTAAAGTTACCATTGGCTCAAATTTATGGAGAGCAAGGCAACATAGAAAAAATGATGTTGAATTACATCGATCTTGTAGCGCTTAATCCCGTTACATTAAACAATATTAAACGTGCATTAAATAGTTTTATAAGTGAAGATGCTAGTAATGAGAATAATAGCATATTGCGAAAATTACTCATAAAAAAAATACAACAAGAGCCCAACATAATTTGGAATGAATTACTGAGTTGGTTATTTATTCAGCAGAAAGATTTTAATAAGGCTTTTGCGCAAGAAAAAGCTATTAATGCGCGAGTTCAAAATGGTTTGGGTGCTATTTTAAACTTGGGTAAAATTGCCGAAAAAGAAAAAGATACGGCAGCTGCTAAAACTATTTTTAATTACGTTATTGAAAACGCACAAGACAGTGATACAAAGCTTAAGGCGTTTTACGACCTACTTCAAATAGAAACGAAAGCTGTAGCGCCAGGTGGTTATGTAGCGTTACAAAAAAAATATTTAGAGCTGTTTGATACTTACGGGAAGTTTACCCAAACACTAGATTTACAAATTTCGTATGCGCATTTTTTAGCGTTTTATATGAATAAAACTAGCGAAGCAACAGCGTTTTTAGAAGATACTCTAAAACTGCCATTAAATACTACACAAAAAGCAGAAATAAAGTTAGAGCTTGGTGATATTTTAGTATTGAAAGAAGAATTTAATAAAGCGTTAATCTATTACACACAAATTCAAAGGAATTTAAAAAATAGTACCATTTCTCAAATGGCACGTTTTAAAGTCGCCAAAGCAAGTTATTACAAAGGCGATTTTAAGTGGGCAGAGTCTCAACTTAAAATTTTAAAATCCTCTACGTCACAACTCATTGCTAACGATGCTTTAGATTTGAAATTATTAATTTCTGATAATAAATACGAAGATTCTTTACAAACCGCCCTAAAACGTTATGCAAAAGCAGATTTATTGGCGTTTCAAAACAGAAATGATGAAGCTATTGCGGTGTTAGATGAAGTTATAGCACAACATAAAACAGAGCCTATAATACCACAAGCATTATACAAACAAGCACAATTGTTTGAAATTAAAAATATGTTTGAAAAAGCAGCGCTAAACTACCAGTCTATTATAGAAAATTATAGAGATGGTATTTTAATAGATAATGCCATTTATAACCTTGCCGAATTGTATTTACGCCATATAGATGCTCCAGAAAAAGCAAAAGAACTTTATAAAACATTGGTATTTAATCATGCCGATAGCATATATTTTATTGAAGCCAGAAAACAATATAGAAGACTTAGAGGCGATGCTATTAATTAATTTTGAATACCAAAAATGAATTTTGACTTTAACGAAGTTATAGGTTTTGCTGCCGCGGTTTTAACTACCATTGCCTTTTTACCTCAAGTACACAAAACATGGAAAACTAAAGATGTGTCTGGTTTATCACTACCCATGTTAACTTTATTTTTAGTGGGTATCATACTATGGTTAGTTTATGGTATTTTAAAGTACAGTCCTTCTATGATTTTTGCAAATGGAATAACGATAGTTTCTACACTCATATTATTGCATTTCAAAATAAAATACAACAAAAAATAGATATTCAATGTTTAGATTTCACCTATACAAGCGCTTTCAACTAAGTGATTGTAAATGCTATTTATTTATGTAATTCTTAATGAATTGTTAAATCGGGTATTGAAAATTCAAATAATTTAGCGATATGGTGTTTATTTTCAATTCAAATTTATAATATTGTATGCGATTTGGTGAGGTGCATCAAACGTAATTTCAAATTTAAAAATCTAGTACATGAAAATTGGTGTTCCTATTGAAATTAAAAATAACGAGAACCGTGTAGGGATGACGCCTTCTGGTGTTTTCGAATTAACTAAAAGAAATCATACGGTATATATTCAAAAAAATGCAGGATTTAATAGCGGTTTTTTGGATGAAGATTATAAAAACGCTGGTGCAACAATCTTAGATACTTTAGAAGAAGTATATGATGTTGCAGACATGATTGTTAAGGTTAAAGAGCCAATTGATAAAGAATATGGTTTGATAAAGGAAGATCAAGTGGTGTTTACGTATTTTCATTTTGCTTCAAGTGAACCGCTAACCAAAGCTATGATAAATAGCAAAGCCGTTTGTATTGCTTATGAAACTGTTGAAGATACCGATGGTAGCTTGCCGTTATTGATACCAATGTCTGAAGTTGCGGGCCGCATGTCTATACAGCAAGGTGCAAAATATTTAGAAAAACCAATTAAAGGTAGAGGTATTTTGTTAGGAGGCATACCAGGCGTACCACCAGCCAAAGTTTTAATTTTAGGTGCAGGTATTGTAGGTGTTCAAGCAGCTAGAATGGCTTCTGGTTTGGGCGCTAATGTGTTTATTTTAGATATTAATATGAAGGCGCTACGTCATGTAAGTGAAGTAATGCCAAATAACGTTATTAGTGAATTTTCAAGTGAATACAATATAAGGCGACATATTAAGGATGCCGATTTAATTATTGGTGGTGTTTTAATTAAAGGCGCAAAAGCACCAAAATTAATAACCAAAGATATGTTGAAAGACATGCAGCCAGGAACCGTAATGGTAGACGTTGCTGTAGACCAAGGTGGTTGTTTTGAAACTACAAAACCTACCACACACCAAGATCCAACGTATATTATTGACGATGTTGTGCATTATAGCGTTGCAAATATGCCAGGAGCAGTACCTTATACCTCTACAATGGGCTTAACCAACGTAACATTACCTTATGTAATTAAACTTGCAGAAATGGGATGGAAAAAGGCCTGCAACGAAAATAAAGCTTTAGCCAAAGGCCTTAATATTGTAAACGGTAAAATAGTATATAAAGAAATTGCTGAGGCGTTTGATTTGCAGTTTGAAGAGGTTTAAAATAATATGACAAAATTTCATATGGTAAAGTTGGTGTAATTATTGCTATATTTATTACAAATTTAAAAATGAAATTATGATTGGATATTATATAATGATTGGAGCAGTAATGCTCGTAAGTTGGGCAGTAAGTAATACTCTAAAGCGAAAGTTTGCAAAGTATTCAAAAATTCAGCTTAGAAATGGCATGAGTGGTGCAGAGGTTGCACAAAAAATGTTATCAGATCATGGAATTACTGATGTTGAAGTCATTTCAACACCAGGCCGTTTAACAGACCATTATAATCCTAAAAATAAAACGGTAAATTTAAGTGAAGCAGTATACAATCAACGCAATGCAGCGGCTGCAGCTGTTGCGGCGCATGAGGTTGGGCATGCTGTACAACATGCGCAAGCCTACAGTTGGTTACAAATGCGCTCTACCTTAGTGCCTGTAGTAAGTGTAACTTCGGGTATGTCGCATTGGGTAATTATGGGCGGTTTAATGTTAGGCGCAGCGGCAGGCATAGGCCTAGGTTGGTGGGTAGCTATCGCAGGTTTAGTAATGATGGGTGCGGCTACACTATTTAGCTTTATAACATTACCTGTAGAATACGATGCCAGTAATAGAGCTTTAGCTTGGTTAAAAAATAAAAACGTAGTTACACCAGATGAATATAAAGGTTCTGAAGATGCTCTAAAATGGGCTGCAAGAACATATTTGGTAGCAGCAATAGGCGCATTGGCTAATTTATTGTACTGGGCACTCCAAGTATTTGGTAGAGATTAAATAATTGTAATATAAGTATACAAAAGCTCTGAATTTATTCAGGGCTTTTTCTTTTTTCATTTTAATTAGAATAATGAACAGTATTAACTCACAAGACTATTATAAGACGCACTTAGCTACCTATAAGGCACACAAAAAACAGCTCTCAAAACGTATGGCTACGTTAAGTATATTACGTGTTTTGGTATTTATTTCAACTTGTTTTGGTATTTATTTAAGTATTTCGTTTTGGCAAATAGCACTTTTAATTGGTGTTGTAGGTATTGCTGCATTTGTGTATTTGCTATCAAAATATACCGATGTAAAACAGCAAAGAAATTTTTATGACGCTTTAGTTAAAATTAATACTGACGAAATTGCCATTGCCAAAGGCGATTTTCATCATAGAGATACTGGTTTAGAATTTCAAGACCCAAAGCACTTTTATAGTTTAGATATCGATTTGTTTGGCCGTGGTTCTTTTTTTCAATTTATAAACAGAACAACTACTGCCGAAGGCAAAAAAAAGCTAGCAGATACTTTAAAGGCAAACCATACTAAAACTATTGAACAAAGACAGGATGCTATAAAAGAACTAGCGTTTAAACCCAAATGGCGCCAGTTTTACGGTGCAAATGCAAGTTTAATTACTGTAGATACTCCAGCAAAATCTATCATAAAATGGTTAGAAGGGTATACCTCTTTTTTACCAACATTAATGCGGTGGTTGCCGCTTGTGTTTACCTTACTTTCAATAACAATCTTTGTATTGGTATACTTTAAGGTCATCACAAATCTAGAATTTGTGGGGTATTGGTTGTTGTTAGGTTTAGGTATTACAGGGCTTTATGTAAAGAAAATAAACGTATTGGCATCACACGCAGATAGTGTAAAAGACACATTTCGCCAATATGCTTTATTATTAGATTTAATTGAAAACGAAACGTTTCAATCACAGTTATTAAAAGAAAAACAAACTCAAATTACATCTGATGCCGAAAAAGCTTCTATCATTTTTAAAAAACTCTCAAAAGCATTGGATGCGCTAGACAATCGCAATAATATTTTTGGTGCTATTTTTGGAAACGGTATTTTTTTAACCGACATAAAACATAGCTATCGCATAGAGCAATGGATAGCAGCCTATGGCCATAAAGTGGCAGATTGGTTTGAGGTTGTTTCATTTTTTGATACTTACAGCACACTAGGTAATTACGCTTACAATCATCCAGAATTTGTGTTTCCAGCAATTTTAAAAGACCAAAACATTATTAATATGAAGGGCTTAGCGCATCCGCTTATAAATAAAACCAAACGAGTAAATAGCGATGTGGTTATTCGCAATCAGGAGTTTTTTATTGTAACTGGAGCAAATATGGCAGGAAAAAGCACCTTTTTAAGAACCATAGCGTTACATAATGTAATGGCTAATGTTGGGCTTCCTGTATGTGCATCTTCAAGTTTATATTATCCTGTAAAACTCATTACTAGTATGAGAACATCAGATTCTTTAACAGACGATAGTTCCTATTTCTTTTCAGAATTAACACGATTAAAATTTATAGTAGATACGATTAAGAATGAGTCTTATTTTATTGTTTTAGATGAAATATTAAAAGGCACAAATAGTACAGATAAGGCTATTGGTTCTAAAAAATTTGTAGAGAAACTTGTGGCTACAAATGCCACTGGTATTATTGCTACGCACGATTTAAGTTTGTGTGCTATTGCAAAAGAACTAGATGAGGTGAAAAACTATTATTTTGATGCTGAAATTATAGATAACGAATTACATTTTGATTATAAATTGAAACAAGGTATTTGTAAAAATATGAATGCCTCGTTTCTATTAAAAAAGATGGATATTATTTGATAAAACCGTTGTTTTTAGAGCTATAGTTGGTATATTGCTTTAAGCGAAAATAATGTGACCTTTTTAAATTTTGAGCGTCTTAATAGCAAAGGGTTGAAAAAAATGAAAAACGTAATGCGATTTATACTATTTGTATCTCTAGTTTTAGTAGGTGCTTTGGCATGTGCTCAAGAAGTAAAAATTAATGACACTATTTATGAAGTAAAAAAAGACTTAATTTTTGAAAAAGGAGTAGATGTTACTAATTCAATTTCTAACGCTAAAAAACTTGAGATTTTTGAGGCTTTAGAAAAAAAGAAATTAGAAATGGCAGAAGCCAAGGCATCTAATGATAAATTAGAAAAAGTAGCGAAAGCGCAAGAGCGTGCTGAAAAGCAACAAAAGAAAGCAGAGAAAAAGCAAAAACAAGCAGAAAAGGCTTTAGAGCGCATGGCTAAAGCGCAAGCTAACTACGATAAAGCTATAAGTAAGCATAAAGCAGCTTTAAAAAAATACGAAAAGCTTAAAAATAAAGGCAAGCTCTCTCCAGTTGATGAGCAAAAGTGGCTTGATAAAATTGAGAAGCTAAACTCCAATATTGCAAAGATGAAAAAGAAAATGAAATAGTCATTTATTAGCGTTTGCCCCAAAACGCGGTTTTATTACCATTAAAATAAATGATATATTGAGCGTCTAGAAATACTACTTTTTCTAGACGTTTTTTTACAATACAATTATTGTAAATTTCATGTTTTAATATGCAACAAACGCTAAACATAGCATTAGTACAAGCCGATTTGTTTTGGGAAGATCCCGAAAAAAACCGATTACATTTCACTAAAATTATAGATGATTTAGACAGCACTGTAGATGTTGTTGTACTTCCAGAGATGTTTACTTCTGGATTTACAATGCAAGCAAAAGCAGTAGCCGAAACCATGCAAGGTAATACTGTATCTTGGATGTTGGCATTAGCTAGTAAAACCAATATAGCAATTGCGGGTAGTGTTGTAATTTTTGAGAATAATAACTATTACAACAGGTTTTTATTTGTTGAACCTTCTGGCAAAACCACTTATTATAACAAAAGGCACACCTTTACATTAGCAGGAGAACACAACGTATATACTGCTGGCAAAACAAAAGTAATTATTGCTTATAAAGGCTGGAAAATTTGTCCGTTAATCTGTTACGATTTGCGTTTTCCAGTTTGGGCTAGAAATGTAGAATACTATGATGTTTTATTATATGTTGCCAATTGGCCCGTAAATAGAATTGATGCTTGGGATAGCCTTTTAAAAGCCAGAGCCATAGAGAATATGAGTTATTGTATTGGCGTAAACCGTGTTGGGGTAGATGGTTTAGGTATGGCCTATTGCGGTAGCTCTTCTGCTTATGATGTTTTGGGTAAAAAAATAACCGAGATACCTTTAAATAAGGCCATACATCACGTAGTTACACTACACAAAACACATATTGAAAAATACAGACGTACTTTAAGGTTTTTAGAGGACAAGGATGCTTTTAATCTTTTAAAGTAAAATTAGTTTCTAAATCCCAACCCGCACGTACTTCATCAATTTGTTTTTCAGAGTGTTTTACGATTTCAGGTTGAATTTTCTTTAAATAATTCCCAGTATCATAAACCCCATTTTTATTAGCATCAAAAATTACACGAATAAAATAATTTCCGGCACTTATATTTAAAAAATCTAGAGGCTTCTGTTCGGTGGCATATTGCTCGTATTTCATTACGCCTTTGCTGTCTGTAAGTTGAACAATTATGGGGTAAACAGCATTATAAATATTTAGGCGTAAGTTTCCGTAGCTATCTTGTTTTCTTGTGCTTAAAGAATATGTTATGGTGTCGTTTGTATTTTCGAAAAAATCAGTAAACGCATCAGGAAAAACAGTCATGTTGTATGCGTTGTCTTCTGTTTTTTCGAAACCAAGTGTATAAGTATTGCTCAAGGAATCGTAAGACTTGATAGTAAACTCTACAGGTAAAGAATCCTTATCAATCAATGTGATTTTTGATGTGTCAAATTTAGTAAAGGGAATATTTCCTGAGATTTTAAAATCTTCGTCATAGTTAATTGTGCCGCTAGGCGATGCTTCAAGCCGTAAAGAGTCACGTTCCTTATCACGTATTCTAACAGTATAAGTTTTTGTGGTTTGCGGATGGTTTATATTCAAAATTAAAGAATCTACCTCTAGTTTTGGTTTGTACCAATAGTATAACGTATCTGCTGTTTTATCTTTTAAAATACGGTATTCAAAACCGTCGGGCATTTCAGTATCTGTAGAAAATGCAACACCTTCAGGGTTGCCTTCATAACCTATCATTATTTTTTCACCGTTTACTAAAAGTGGTCTGGAAGGTTTAAAATCTACAACCTCATTAAACAGTTTTAAATTATAACTACTGTCTGTAGGCAGCGTAATAAATTCTTTTTTAAACGCAATCTGATCCGATTTTTGTTGAAATTTATTATCCCCATTTTTATCCTTTAAAGCAACCAATAAATAGTTGCCGGCTTTTGCATTTTCAATGGTGTAAGACGTGAGGCTGTCCAATGTATTGGTAATATATTTTGGTGTTTCTTTAAAAACTATAGAATCTGTAAAGGTAGAATCTACTTCGTAAAGCATTACAGAAACAAAAGTTTCTGGTTCGCGTTTTGTGGCATCACTAATAACTCCAGATACGGTTAAAGAATCAATACTATTTCCTGTTGAAAACACATAGCGATAGTATGTGTAGGGGTTGCCCTCATTATTATCTTCAATACTATTACCAAAGTTAAAGGCGTACGTTGTATTTGGTGCTAAGGTGTCAAAAATTTTAATTCTTATGGTTTTACTAGCGCCGCCTAAGGGTGTTATTTCAGGTTGCGTTTTCATAGGCGGTGAGATAATCAACTGCTTTTGCAAGTTTTTAATTTTGATGTACTCGTTAAACACAATTTTAATCTCGTTGGTACTAAAATTAGTTGAATAATTTTCAGGAGAAGTACTAACGATAAATGGCGGTTCAATATCCTTTTCACCACCTGTTGGCGTGCCTCTATTGGCGCAGTTAATAAAAATACAACCAATACTTATCGCTAAAAGAAGGTTAAAAAAGGTGTTACGCATTATCAAAATAAAAATTTTAAGCAAACCTACATAAATTTACCTTAAAAGTAAACGATAATATCATCAAGCTATTGCCATGGTAGCAACACTTAATTTTATGACTTTTGCTTGATTAAGGGTATTGCAGCAAGCTTCTAAGGTTGCGCCAGTAGTAATAATATCATCTACAATAAGTACATGCTTATTTTCAATTTTTAAAATATGTTTTACGGCAAAAATTTCGCTGTTGTTTAGCCACCGAGCTAAACGTCCTTTTTGGGTTTGCGAAGTGGTGTTGTAAATTTTAACCAATACATCATCTACATACTCTGCATTTAGAGCTTTGGCAATATGTTGTCCAAATTTCGCAACTTGATTATAACCTCTTTTTTTTAATTTGGTATTGTGCATGGGTACGGGTATTACCATATCAATATTTTGGTAGGCTTCAATTTCTGCAAGTTCGTTACCCAACCAGTCTCCTAAAAGCGCACCAATATGCTCGTGCCCTTTGTATTTTAAATTATGTATGAGTTGCTGTACAGGGCCTTTTTTTTCAAAACGAAATAATGCTGTAGCAAGTTGCAACGTGGCTCTACCTCGTAATACTTTTGCAACAGTATCGCTGCCATTAAAATGAAAATTGGTAACAGGTAAATCGTGCCTGCAGTTTACGCAAATACTGTCTTCATTATCTGCTAGATAATTAGAACAGGCGTAGCATACTTTTGGAAATAATAAGTTAATAACTGATTTCAAGACCGATTAAATTACATGCTTTGTAAACTTAAGTAAAAAAATAATGCTGTGATGCTTTAATTTTTGGCAAACTACCTATACAGTTCACTACGGTTTTATATTTTTGCACCTATGGCAAATCAAGACGATACATTTAAGAAGGTAATTTCGCATGCAAAGGAATACGGCTACGTGTTTCAAAGTAGTGAAATTTATGACGGTTTAAGTGCGGTTTACGACTATGCACAAAACGGAGCAGAGTTAAAAAAGAATATAAGAGACTATTGGTGGCGCGCCATGGTACAGATGAATGAAAATATTGTAGGAATTGATGCTGCAATTTTTATGCATC
This sequence comes from uncultured Flavobacteriaceae bacterium, assembly GCA_937923515.1. Lineage (GTDB taxonomy): Bacteria > Bacteroidota > Bacteroidia > Flavobacteriales > Flavobacteriaceae > Jejuia. The sequence continues at coordinate 39,461 of CALDUF010000012.1, read as the reverse complement.
CTACCACTTGGAAAGCTTCAGGGCATGTTGATGCGTTTAACGATCCTTTAATTGATAACAAAGATTCTAAAAAACGCTATCGTGCCGATGTTTTGATAGAAGATTATTGCGCCAAAATTGAAGCTAAAATTGAAAAGGAAGTTAAAAAAGCGGCTAAACGTTTTGGAGACGCTTTTAATAAAGAAGAGTTTTTAAGCACCAACGGGCGTGTACTTGGGTATCAAGAAAAAATTAAAACAATATTGTCTAGAATGGCAAAATCTTTAGAACAAGAAGATTTAGCCGATGTAAAAGCGCTAATTGAAGAGCTTGAAATTGCAGACCCTTTAACGGGTTCGAAAAACTGGACAGATGTTAAGCAATTCAATTTAATGTTTGGTACTAAATTGGGGGCTTCTGCAGAGAGTGCAATGGATTTGTATTTGCGTCCAGAAACGGCGCAAGGTATTTTTGTTAATTTTTTGAATGTTCAAAAAACAAGCCGTTTAAAAATTCCTTTTGGCATTGCGCAAACAGGTAAAGCCTTTAGAAATGAAATAGTTGCAAGACAATTTATTTTTAGAATGCGCGAGTTTGAACAAATGGAAATGCAGTTTTTTATAAAACCAGGCACCCAAGGCGAATGGTATGAGCACTGGAAAGCGCATAGAATGAAATGGCACCTATCTTTAGGAATGGGTAAAGAGAATTACCGTTTTCACGATCATGAAAAATTAGCACATTATGCAGACGCTGCAGCAGATATTGAATTTAAATTTCCGTTTGGATTTAAGGAGTTAGAAGGAATACATTCTAGAACAGATTTTGATTTGAGTCAGCATGAAAAGCATTCTGGTAAAAAGCTACAATATTTTGATCCAGAGGAAAATAAAAGCTATGTGCCTTATGTTTTAGAGACATCTATTGGTTTAGATCGTATGTTTCTAGCTGTGTTTTCTAACGCGCTGCAAGAAGAAGCCTTAGAAAATGGTACAACCCGTACTGTTTTAAAATTACCAAGTGTTTTAGCACCAGTAAAAGCGGCGATATTACCGTTGGTTAAAAAAGATGGTTTACCAGAAGTAGCTCGAAAAATAGTTGAGGAATTAAAGTGGGATTTCAACATAATTTATGATGAAAAAGATGCTGTTGGTAGGCGTTATAGACGACAAGATGCTAACGGAACACCGTTTTGTATTACTGTAGACCACGATACTTTAAAGGATAACACCGTTACTATTCGTCACAGAGATACGATGAAGCAAGAACGTGTTAATATTGACGATTTAAGAGCCATCATTAAAAAAGAAGTTGATGTACGCAATTGGTTGATGAAGATGGCATAATATACTATCTTAAAAAACAGATCTAAATAAAAAACCATAGCTTGAGTAAAAGCTATGGTTTTGTTTTTTAATACGTGTTTTTGTCTAAAAACGGTAACCTATTCTAATACCGCCTTTGCCAATAATTTCAAAATCTTGATTGTTATTATTAAAAAGGTTTCTACCTACACCAAATCCAACTTCGCCTATAAAACCACTTTTAGTAACCCATTTGCCACCAATACCTATACCAAGGGCAAAATCAGTTTTCTCTTCTTTAATTGTTTCAAAAAAGTTATTGTTATTTGAGGTGAATATAAATTCATTCGTTGAATTTAACATACCAAAACCTTCAACATAAAAACCGGCTGCATATTTTTTTCCAAAATAAAAGCGATAATAAGGCGAAACAAAATAGTTGATGTCATCGCTTATATCGTCATCAATTGGTAAAAATACTGTAATACCTACTCCAGATTCATCGGTTAGGGTTCTTTCATAAGTAACTTCCAAAGCACCTGCGATTAAAAAAAGGCCATTTAATTTTATCTCGTTAAAGTTAGTTTCTGAGGTGTTTAGTGTTTTATTTTCTTGAGAAAATGACACATTAAATAGTAATGTTGCGATAAGTGTCGCAAAAGATAATTTTTTCATAAATTGATTGTTAAAAGTTAAGTATAAAGTACTACTACATACTAGATGCAGATGTACGCGTAGGTTGCGCAAGAAGTATGCCTTTTTATCTGTATAGTTAAATTTTTACTTGGCGCTGTATTAATTGCGCTAGGGAAATAAATGTTTCGGTACGCGATACACCATTAATGTCTTGAATGCTATTGAGCACTTCCATTAAGTGGTCGTTACTTTTACAAATTACTTTTAAAAATACGTTCCAGTTGCCTGTAGTGTAGTGGCATTCCAAAACTTCGGGTACACGTTTTAAAAGTTTTATAATTACTGGAGCATCAGCAGCTTTATCAAAATATACACCAACAAATGCCATAGTATCAAACCCTAAAACTTCTGGGTTTACTACAAATTTAGAACCTGCTAACAGTCCAGATTTTTCTAACTTACGAAGACGTTGATGAATGGCTGCTCCAGAAATACCTACGTTTCTAGCTATTTCTAGAATTGGTGTTCTGGCATCTTCCATTAGGGTACGTAGAATTTTTTTATCTATACCATCAATTTCGGTCTGTTTTTTTTTGGCCATCGCAGTTGTGAATTAAAAGGCAAAAGTAATAATTTGATTTCAAATAGGAACATTTTTTTGATCCATTAGGTTGTGTTTGGGGTTTGAAGTTTTTATGCTTAGAGCGCCTTAAGTTTTGTTGCATTAAATAAGATAATTACTATGGTAGTAATGTAATTGTAAACTGATGTTTGTATGGTTTAAATTGATACCGATAATGAAGATTATATATGGCTCATAAATTAAGTGTATGGAATAACTATTTTAACTGATCAGTGGGAGATTTACTACCATTAATACGTGTAATCTTTTGCATATTGCTTAAATTTGAGAAACTTAATCATGTTTTAAAAATGACTAAAATTATATTAATTACCGCTGCCGTTATGGGTGTGATAGCCATTATTCTCGGGGCATTTGCATCTCACGGATTAAAAGCACATCTATCTACAGAGCAACTTCAAACTTTTGAAACTGGTGTGCGTTATCAAATGTATCATGCGCTGTTTTTACTTTTTGTAGGCGGTTCTACGCTTGTAGCACCTCAGTATAAAACTATAATATTTTATCTGGTTATTGTGGGTGTAATTTTGTTTTCAGGTTCAATATATGGTTTAGCAACTAATACGTTAACCAGTTTTGATTTTAAAAAAATAGCACTTATCACACCAATAGGTGGTTTGCTTTTAATTGTGTCATGGGTGGTTTTAATTGTTAATTTAATAAAAATTAAGATATAAAAATGAGAATATTATATATAATGTTTGAATTTTTATTATAATTTTACGTAATATTTATTGTATTAACCACTTGCTCTAAGTGTATAATCTATCAAAAAAAATGATGTCATTAGATCGATACGGTATCAAACCATCTCAAATATATTATCAATTATCTCCCCAAGATTTGCAGCGCATAACTGTTGAAAACAATCAGGGCGTTACTGCATCTTCTGGTGCGTTGGCTGTAAATACAGGCGAGTTTACAGGGCGTTCTCCTAAAGATAGATTTATTGTAAAAGACGCTATTACCGAAGATAAAATTTGGTGGGGCGATATAAATATTCCTTTTTCTTCAGATGATTTTGATGGTTTGTATGATAAGGTAACAGCGTATTTGTCTGGAAAAGAAATTTTTGTACGCGATTGTTATGCTTGCGCAGATAAGGCGTACAAATTGAATATTAGAGTAATTAACGAATATCCTTGGAGTAACATGTTTGCATACAACATGTTTTTAAGACCAACTGAAGAAGAATTAAATGGGTTTGAACCAGAATGGACGGTTGTAAATGCACCAGGTTTTATGGCAGATGCAAAGGTAGATGGTACGCGACAACACAACTTTGCTATTTTAAATTTCACAAAAAAAATAGCATTAATTGGTGGAACAGGGTATACAGGCGAAATTAAAAAAGGCATTTTTTCTGCACTAAATTTTATTTTACCAGTTGAAAAAAACACCTTGCCAATGCATTGTAGTGCAAACGTTGGTAAAGATGGTGATACAGCTATTTTCTTTGGATTGTCTGGTACTGGAAAAACAACATTATCTACAGATCCTAACCGTAGTTTAATTGGCGATGATGAGCATGGATGGACTAATGAAAATTCAGTTTTTAATTTTGAAGGCGGGTGTTATGCTAAAGTAATTAACCTATCTAGAACTAAAGAGCCTGAAATTTTCGATGCTATAAAGTTTGGTGCCATTTTAGAAAACGTAATTTTAGATGATAATGGTGTTGTAGATTTTAAAAATACCTCAATTACTCAAAATACCAGAGTAAGTTATCCTATTCATCATATTGAAAATATTAAAGTGCCATCTGTTGGTAAAAATCCTAAAAATATATTCTTTTTAACTGCCGATGCATTTGGGGTAATACCACCAATTTCTAAATTAACACCAAGTCAGGCTGCGTACCATTTCATATCGGGTTACACCGCTAAAGTGGCAGGAACAGAAGCAGGAATTAAAAAGCCACAACCTTCGTTTTCTGCGTGTTTTGGTGCGCCTTTTATGCCTTTGCACCCAGCTAAATACGCCGAAATGTTAAGTGCTAAAATGATTGAAGCTGGCGTTAATGTTTGGTTAATTAATACAGGGTGGACGGGTGGTCCTTACGGTGTTGGAAAGCGCATGGAATTAAAATACACGCGCGCTATGATACATGCAGTTTTAAATGGAGATTTAGGCTTGTATAATTATGATGATTATCACATTCATTCTGTGTTTGGGGTGGCGCAACCAAGATCTTGTCCAGGGGTGCCAACACGTGTGCTGAGTCCAAGAAAAACTTGGGATGACGATGAAGCGTATTATACAATGGCTTTTAAATTAACTAATGCCTTTAGAGAAAATTTTAAAAAGTTTGAAGCGCATTGTACTGAAGAAATTAGGCGAGGTGGCCCACAACGTTATGCGTTTTAAAAACATAAAAAAAAGCGTTTTCAAACTGAAAACGCTTTTTTTTGTAGAAGCTAGTTAACTTGAATTATTTTCCTTTATTAACTTTTTCAATATATTTTTCTAAAGCCATCGTCATCGAAGGTGTTTCAGGAGTAGGTGCAGCAATATCTACACGCAATCCTTTTTCTTCAACAGCTTTTATAGTTGTATTTCCAAATACAGCAATTCTCGTATCATTTTGCTTAAAATCTGGAAAGTTTTTAAATAATGATTCTATTCCAGACGGACTAAAAAATACTAACACATCGTAGTATACATTTGCTAAATCAGATAAATCGCTAACTACAGTTTTGTAAAATGTAGCTTGTTTCCAGTTTACACCCAAACCATCTAAGGTTTCAGGTACTAAAGGCTTTAACTTATCAGTAGTAGGTAGCAAAAACTTCTCGTCTTTATACTTTTTTATTAAAGGCGATAGCTCAGGAAATGTACGTTTTCCAACGTAAATTTTACGCTTTCTGTACACAACATATTTTTGCAAATAGTATGCAACAGCTTCAGACTGACAAAAGTATTTCATAGAGTCTGGCACTTTAAAACGCATTTCTTCAGCTACTCTAAAAAAATGATCTACAGCATTTCTACTCGTTAAAATAATTGCACTGTAGTTGTGTAAGTCAATTTTTTGCTGCCTGATCTCTTTTGCTGGAACACCTTCAACGTGTATAAAAGGTCTAAAGTCTATTTTGACTTTCTTTTTCTCCTGCAAGTCGAAGTAAGGAGAATTCTCAATTTTAGGTTCTGGTTGAGATACTAAAATGGTCTTCACTTTCATAGGCTCAAAATAGTTAGGTTAGGTCCTAAAAACCGCGTAAATAATTACATAAGGTGCGATTTCAAGAGCGCAAAGATACAAAATAAAATAGAAAAAATTATTTTTTATTTCATTTTGATACATTTTACACGTAGTTATTAAGCCATTTATATTCACTATAAAGAGTAAAGCAAGTACGCTGTAAATTAGTGTTTTAGTTGGTGTAATGCTAAAAATTAATAGGGCATTAATAGGCAGTAGAAAGAGGCCTAAATAGTTTTTGTAGCTTATCTTTTGAAATATATAATTATCAATAATGTTGTCTATTTCAAAAAGGCTAGCAATTAAGCGCTCTAAGAGTACTTTTGCCAAAAAAAACACACTAATACCTACAATTATTCTAGAAATTAAGGTATTATTTATTTCTATAGTTTGTGTTAGGGTTTTAAAACACAAAGCACAAAATATGGCACTAGAAATTACCAAGTTTAAAAAAAGTGCAGCGTCGAAATAATCCAAGAATTTCTGGTCTTTTCCATACACTTTTAAGTACCTAGAATTGCTTATGACTAAAATAAATTCATCAAAACGCTTATGAGACATACGTTTTGCTATGGCAATGGCCACAAAGCAAATAAGTAGCAGTATTGTATAAAATGTATGTGTTGGTACTTCTCGAAGCATGGGTTAAAATTATCATAAATTTTAGAGTAGGAGCGAATTATTACGAAATTTTTAAAAAAAAGAATAGCTTAAACATGTACATTTGTCGTTATATTTATTGAGATGAATAACGCTGTTGTAATAATACCAACCTACAATGAGATTGAAAATATAGAGCTTATCATAAAAGCGGTATTTTCAGAGTCTGATGCCATACATATTCTAGTGGTTGATGATAATTCTCCTGATGGTACTTCTCATAAGGTTAAGGAACTTCAAAATGAATTTTCAGGTAGATTACATTTAAAAGAGCGTAAAGAAAAAGCAGGATTAGGTACAGCTTATATTTTAGGATTTAAATGGAGTTTGATAAGAGCTTATGATTACATTTTTGAAATGGACGCCGATTTTTCGCATAACCCGAAAGACTTAATTCGCCTGTATAAAGCTTGTGCTGAAAACGGTGCAGACATGTCCATCGGATCACGATATATTACTGGAGTAAATGTAGTAAATTGGCCTATGAGTAGGGTGTTAATGTCCTATCTTGCCTCTAAATATGTGCGTTTAGTTACTGGAATGAAAATTAGCGATACCACAGCAGGTTTTGTGTGTTATAAACGTCATGTATTAGAAACTTTAGATTTAACAAAAATTAAATTTATAGGTTACGCATTTCAAATAGAAATGAAATTTAAAACCTATTTAAAGCGTTTTAAAATTGTAGAAGTTCCTGTTATCTTTACTGACAGAACACGAGGCGAATCAAAATTAAGTTCTGGTATTATTTCCGAAGCCGTTTTTGGTGTCATCTCAATGAAACTAAAAAGTTTATTTAAAAGAAAAGCCTTATAATGGAGCCAAAGCGAACACTTATAAAAAATGCTAAAATTGTAAATGAAGGTAAAACGTTTGATGGAGACATTTTAATTGAAAATGAAATCATTAAACAAATCGATGCTTCAATTAGTGCAAAATGGCCAGACGTAACAATTATTGATGCCGAGGGTAAACATGTACTGCCGGGTGCCATTGATGACCAAGTGCATTTTAGAGAACCAGGTTTAACGCATAAGGGAAATATTGAAACAGAATCTAAAGCTGCTCTTGCTGGAGGTATTACGTCATTTATTGAAATGCCCAATACAAACCCGCAAACCACCACGGTTGAAAAGCTTGAAGAAAAGTTTGCAATAGCTGCAAAAACATCGTCTGCTAATTATTCTTTTATGTTTGGTGGCACCAATGATAATTTAGATGAAATTTTAAAGGTTGATGAAACAGCAGTTGCAGGATTAAAATTGTTTTTAGGATCTTCAACAGGAAACATGTTGGTTGATGACCCCAAAGTTTTAGAGAAGATTTTTAAAAGTACAAACATGGTAATTTCTGTACATTGTGAAGATGAAGCTACCATAAGAGAAAATTTAAAACAACATATTGAAGCCTACGGAGAGGATATCCCTATTGAAAAACATCCAGTAATTAGAAGCCAAGAGGCATGTTACTTATCATCTTCTACTGCTATTAAATTAGCTAAAGAAACTGGTGCTAGATTGCATGTGTTTCATTTATCTACAGGTATTGAAACCAATTTGTTTACCAATAAAATACCTTTAAAAGATAAAAAAATAACAGCAGAGGTGTGTATACATCATTTATGGTTTTCAAGTGAAGATTATAAAGAAAAAGGTACCCATATCAAGTGGAATCCAGCCGTTAAATCAGCCGAGGATAGAGCGCAATTATGGGAAGCACTTTTAGATGACAGAATTGATGTAATTGCAACAGACCACGCGCCACATACTATAGATGAAAAAAGTAACGTTTATACTAAAGCACCTTCTGGCGGTCCGCTAGTGCAACACGCATTAACAGCAATGCTAGAAATGTATCATAAAGGAAAAATTTCAATTGAAAAAATTGTAGAAAAAATGTGCCACAATCCTGCTATTTTATTTGATGTTAAGGATAGAGGTTACATCAAAGAAGGGTATTATGCAGATTTGGTTCTAGTAGATTTAAATAGTCCATGGACTGTTAAAAAGGAAAATATTCTTTACAAATGTGGATGGTCTCCTTTTGAAGGTGCCACATTTAAGTCTAGAATTACACATACGATACTTAATGGCGAATTGGTGTATCATAACTTTAAATTTTCAAATGTTAAAGCGGCAAAAAGATTAACATTCAATAGATGATGCAAAAACTAATAGTACTATGTTGTGTTTTATTTGTATGCACGTCGTGCTACAAATTTAACGCGCCTGAGAAACCCGACAATCTTATTTCAAAAGATAAAATGACTTATATTTTATTGGACTTGAAATTAATTAATGCTGTTACAGGAAGAGATAAAAAGGTGTTAGACAGTGCTAAAGTTTATCCAGAAGGCTACGTGTATAAAAAATATAACATAGATAGTACACAATTTGCTAAAAGCAATGCCTACTATACGTATTATATGGAAGACTACACCGAAATTTACGCTAAGGTAAAAGATAGTTTGTTAAAACTTAAAGCGCATTATGATGCTATTTTAGAGCAAGAACGCAAAGAAAAAAAGATAGCAGACTCTTTAAAAACCGTAAAAAAAGAACTTGATGCCTTAGAGTTAGATGAAGAAATTTTTCAAAATGAATTAGATGATACTGAGCTTATCGCGCCTGTTTCAGATAAAGATTCCCTGTCTCTAAAATCACGTCTTCAATAGCTCTAAATTTAAAATTTAAAGTTGTTGTTATTTTAGAATTATCATAATTACTTTCTGTAATTAACGATTTGGCTAATTGTTTACTAAGTGTTCTTCGTTTTCCTGTTAGCTTAGAGCTTAACCAGTCTAGTCGCCAACCCAATTGCAATAGCCAAGGTTTTGCTAATTTAGTTACAGGTTTGGCATTTAAAGAGCTAGCAATACTTTGTAAAAATGTTTTGTAGGACCAGTTTTCGGCAACTAAAATATATCTTTCATTTATAATGTCGCTGTTTTGTAAGCGTATCATAATTGCAACTACATCGCTAACGGCAATTAAACCCACGCTGCCAGAAGTATAGTGTTTTAACCCTTTATCTACCTTTTTAAATATGCTTCCAGAGCCATAGTGCCAAATACCTGCACCAATTATAACTCCAGGGTTTACAATAACAGTATTAAGACCTTCTTGTGTACCGCGCCACACTTCCATTTCAGCACCATATTTGGTAATGGCGTAAACGCTATTGTCTTCCTCAGGATTCCAGTGAGTTTCTTCGGTAATGGGTTTATTTTTAAGTGTTTTTCCAATGGTAGCAATAGAGCTAACATAGCACAATTTTTTTATAGCATTCGCAATACAAAGGTTAACTATATTGGCTGTTCCGTCAATATTTGCGCGTCTTAATTGTTGGTATTTATCAGGTTCAAAAGATACAAAAGCAGCACAGTGGTATACATAGTCAATATTTTGAAACGCATCATTTAATGCGGGAATGTCTAAAATATCTGCCTTAACCCATTCTATCTTATCAAAAAGTACTTGTGCGTTTTTTGTGTAACACGCAAATACGTTTTTGGTATGTTCTAGTTTGCGTTGGGTTCTATAAATGGCCCTAACGGACTCATTATTAGAAACCAATTTATAGAGTAAGTGCGCACCTACCAAACCTGTACCTCCAGTTACCAAAATCATATTACAAAATTAACGATTATTTAAAACAATAGCTCTGGGTTTTAAGATATTTAGGGGCAGTTACAATCGTATTAAATATTTAGAATCTATACAGCCAAATTCTACCCGTATTTTTATATTTGCGCTAGTGTTCTAAAATAATATAAAATGATACGCAATTTTGTAGAAGAGTTAACATGGAGAGGAATGATTCATACAGTGATGCCTGGAGCAGAGGCGCACTTAATGGAGGGTATGAAGAGTGCTTATGTGGGTTTTGACCCAACTGCGGATTCTTTACACATAGGAAACTTGGTACCTATAATGCTGTTGGCGCATTACCAACGTTGCGGGCACAAACCAGTGGCTTTAGTTGGTGGTGCTACAGGTATGATTGGCGACCCGTCTGGAAAGTCTAGCGAACGTAATCTTTTAGATGAAAAAACATTAAGACACAACCAAGACGCCATAAAAAATCAATTAGCGCATTTTTTAGATTTTGAAAGTGATGCTGAAAATGCTGCGGTTTTAGTAAATAACTACGATTGGATGAAAGAATTCTCATTTTTAGAATTTATTCGAGATGTAGGTAAGCATATTACCGTAAACTACATGATGGCGAAAGATTCTGTAAAAAATAGAATTTCATCTGATGATTCTGATGGTATGAGCTTTACAGAATTCACATACCAATTGGTACAGGGTTACGACTTTTTACATTTATATAGGGCTAATGCCTGTTCTATACAAATGGGTGGAAGCGATCAATGGGGAAACATAACCACAGGAACAGAATTAATTAGAAGAATTGCTGGTGGAAAAGGCTATGCAATAACCTGTCCGCTTATCACAAAATCTGACGGTTCTAAATTTGGTAAGTCCGAAGGTGGTAATGTGTGGTTAGACGCTAACAGAACATCACCTTATAAATTTTACCAATACTGGTTGAATTCTAGTGATGAAGACGCTGAAAAATACATTAAAATTTTTACGTTTTTAGAGGAAGAAGCGATTAGTAATCTTATTGAAACCCATAAAGAAGCACCACATTTAAGAGTGTTGCAAAAGCGTTTAGCTGAAGAAATTACTACAATGGTACATTCTAAATTAGATTTAGAAAATGCGATAAAAGCCAGTAATATTCTTTTTGGGAAATCAACTAGCGAAGATTTAAAAGCATTAAACGAACAAACGTTTTTAGATGTTTTTGAAGGTGTGCCGCAAACCGAAATTGATGCTTCAGAAATTACAGAAGGATTAGATATGGTTGGCGCACTTGCTGAGAAAGGTGGTTTTTTAAAATCTAACGGAGAAGCAAGACGTGCACTTAAAGAAAATTCTATTTCGGTAAATAAAGAAAAAGTGAAAGAGGATTATAAAATCACCAAAGCAGATGTAATAAATAATAAGTTTGTATTGCTACAGCGTGGTAAAAAAAACTATTTTGTTTTGGTTGTAAAATAAACAAAGTCCCGCTTTTTGGGCGGGACTTCTAAACTAACCAACTTACTAAAATTAATCTTTCTTTATTCTTAGCCTTAACTTAGTCGAAGGCTTTTTCAATTACTTACATAATTTTTTATTTATTTTTTAATTTTATTGTATTCCAATTGTTATCGCCTTTTTTAATCAATTCATTTTGATTTTTTTCCTGCCATAATTCTAAGGTATTGGTACCCCAAGCATCATAAAATAAATAGAGTTTATCGTCTTTTACTAAAAACGATTTTGGATTTATTTTAACCTTATCACTTTTTAAAGCAACGGCATAGGCGCAGTAACCACCATATTGCGGCGTGTATCTTTCAGGATTTTTTTTAAATAGATTTAGGTTGGTTTCCGAAGCAAATTTGTAAGCTACACCATCAAAAGTTGCTGTAAATTGTTTGCTGCCTTCTTGCGCAGTATTGTTAAAATAGGCAACCACATCATAACCATTAGCGGCAAATCCTTTTTTTGTGTTATAATCTATAGTTTGCGCAAATACACAAGTGCTAAAAAATAAACAAAGTATAACTAGAGGTTTCATATATTTTGGTTTTTAAGTAAGTCGTAAATAGTATAGTAACTTAACGGTTTACAATACCATTAAATTGCACCCTCTAATGTCTGAGTTATCAAAGCGTCCAATAATTTCAAAAGAATCATCAGCATGTACACGACCCAAATCTTGTGTTGCAATAAATGCGCAAGAGTTAATATTTGCTAAATCTATCACATTAATACCACCAGCTTTTCCAGGGTTTTGTAACGTTAACGGGTCTTCAGTATCTCGCGTTAAAACACGCATCCAAGGTGGGCATTCAAAAATACCGTTACCTTTTGAATAGGCTTGACTCAACAGTTCCGTCATTCCATATTCACTATGAATATGATTTACACCAAATCCTTTTTTTAACTTATGGTGAAGTTCGGCTCTAATTAATTCTTGTCGCCGCCCTTTCATACCACCAGTTTCCATAATAATGGTGTGTTTTAGTTCAAATTTTTCAAATTCAATCAAATCTAATAACGCAAAAGATACACCTATAAGAAGTGTGTTTTTGCCTTCGGCTTCTAAGCGCAATAATGTTGCTTTTAATGTTGAAAGATTATCCAGATAAAATCCGCTATCTGGAGATTTTGATTGTGCTATCAAATCATTCACCATATATACTAAAGATGAGCCTTCGCGTTCTAAATAAGAGGGTAGTAAAGCTAAAATAGTATACGCCTCGATAGGGCCGTAAAATTTGGTAAAACCATGTTGAAAACTAGTTTTATAAACATCAATATCAGTAACGTAATGTTTGCTAGTTACACTGCCAGTAGTGCCAGAACTTGTAAATAAGGTTGTAGCGTTTTTGGTATTACAAACTACCTTTCGGGTTTTAAAAAATTCAATTGGTAAAAATGGAATATCTTCAATTGCTTTTACATCGCTAGGATGTGTATATAATAAATCACAAAACGAACGATAAACCCTGTTGTTTTTAAACTGAAATTCAAAAACCTTTAGTGCTAAGGCTTCAAATTCAGCTTTAGTTTTAATATTAAAAATAGAATTAGAGTTTATCATGTTTTTAAAGTGATAACAAAAATATGTAAAATAAAAAAGCGTTACCATACAAGTAACGCTTTTTCATTTAAGTAATTAAACAGAGTTTATTTTATAACTAATTTTCGTGTTTCTATAATATTGTTTTCAGTAATTTTTAAAATGTATACACCAGAATTTAGAGCAGATATGTCTAAAGCTTTTCTTGTAATTACGGGCGCTTTTATCTGCTTTCCTAAAACATTATAAATGGTTATACGTTTTGTAGTATTACTATTGTCACTAGTAATAAAAACCGTAGAGGCGCTATTATTTATTGGATTTGGGTAAACGGATAAGCCTTTTATGCTAGAATTAGAAAACACATCAACAGATTTTTGCGAATATCCGTTTTGGATAGAACAGCTTAAAAAGGCGATAAAAGTTAATAAAAAGTAGATGTTCTTCATAAAGTGCTTTTTGGGTGATATAAAAGTACTACAGAAGTATCAAAATCTATACCAAAATAATGTTAAAGATTTATGTTGTAGGTCGAAAAGTTTATCATTTACGATTTTAGTGTTACCATTTCGTTATTAATCTTTTAAAGTTTATAAATTATCGTTAATATATTTATATTTACTTCTGTAACTAAATTTTTATAGGCCTAATGAATAAAAAGGACATTAAAATACTTCTTGTAGATGATGAACCAGATATTTTAGAAATAGTTGGCTATAACTTATCAAGTGAAGGCTATCAGGTTATCACCGCTTCAAATGGTGAAGAAGCCGTTAAAAAAGCAAAAAAAGAATTACCACAATTGATAATTTTAGATGTGATGATGCCAGAAATGGACGGCATAGAAGCATGTGAAAATATTAGAAAACACCCTGATTTAAAAGACGTAGTTATTACCTTTTTAACAGCTAGAGGAGAAGATTATTCTCAAGTAGCAGGTTTTGATGCCGGTGCAGACGATTATATTACAAAACCCATTAAACCAAAAGTATTAGTTAGCAAGGTTAAAGCACTTTTAAGACGTTTTAAAGAGGATGTTAAGAGCACAGTTAAAATAGGTAATTTGGTAATTAATAGAGATGAGTATAAAATTGTTTTGAAAGGCAACGAAATAATTTTACCAAGAAAGGAGTTCGAATTATTATCTTTATTAGCGTCAAAACCAGGTAAAGTTTTTAAACGCGACGAAATTTTAGATAAAGTTTGGGGCAACGAGGTTGTAGTTGGCGGACGAACAATAGATGTGCACATTCGTAAATTGCGTGAAAAAATAGGCGACAAAAGTTTTAAGACCGTTAAAGGTGTTGGCTATAAGTTTGTAGACTAATGCAAGTAAAATTTAAAAAATCTTATAAGTTTGCGATAAATACATCGCTGTACACAACTATTTTTTTTACACTCTTAATGAGTGTTTTTTTGTATTACTTTTTTGAGTTTAAATGGCTTCCAGTTGTAGTATTTGCAGTAGTGTTTTTTATTTTTTCTTTCGTAATTATTCAATACCGTATAGAACGTTATATATACAGGCGTGTTAAAACCATTTATGACGATTTAACACTTTTAGAATCTACAAGTTTAACGCGAGGTGCCATTACTACTGATATGGCAACCTTAACACAAGAAATTGATAAGTTTGCTAGAGATAAGAAGCTAGAAATTGAAACCTTAAAAGTTAGAGAACAATACCGTAAAGAGTTTTTGGGTAATGTATCGCACGAATTAAAAACACCATTATTTACTATTCAAGGCTATATTTTAACACTCTTGGATGGCGCAATGAATGATAAAAAAATTAGAAAAAAGTATTTAGAACGCGCCAATAGCGCAGTAGAACGTTTAAGTTATATTGTTAGCGATTTAGATCTTATAACAAAGTTAGAGGCTGGTGACCTGCGTTTACAACCAGAAGTTTTTGATATAGTAGCGCTTATAAAAGAAGTATTTGGTATGGTAGAAATGCGTGCTATTGATAAAAAAATTACACTTACTTTCGATAGAGAATATAGCACACCACTAATGGTACGGGCAGATAAAGAACGCGTACAACAAGTATTGGTTAATCTTATTATAAACTCTTTAAAATACGGACGCACAAAAGGTACAACCGAGGTAAGTATAGAAAACCTAATTAAAAATAAGGCGATAATTCGTGTAACAGATAATGGAGAAGGTATAGAGAAAAATCATCTCGCACGATTATTCGAGCGATTTTACCGTGTAGACAAAAGTGGCTCTAGAAAAGAAGGTGGTTCTGGTTTAGGACTTTCTATTGTAAAACATATTATAGAGGCACATAACGAGCGTATTTATGTTGAAAGTGAATACGGTGTAGGAAGTGAATTCTCGTTTACTTTAGAAAAGGCTAAATAAAGCAGTGTAATTAACTTGTGTATTAAAGCTTTTTAATCCCTTGTACTCTGAGATCTTGTCCAAAAGAAAAATACTAAATTCATCTTGTTTGCAACTAGGTGCAAAACCTTGGTTGGTAAGTCGTTTTGCCAAATATTCTTGTTCGGTTTGTCCAGGTGTTGGAATAAAAAAAGCTTTCTTTTCTAGTTTTGCTAAATCCATGATAGTGGTGTAACCAGAGCGCGATAGTACCAACTTACTGTTGTTAATAGTCTGTTCAAGACGGCTAGAAGTCATAAAATTAAAAAACGTAACGTTATCACTTTGCTCTATATTTTGCTCCTTCTCAGGAATACCTCTTACAAAAACCACATTACCCACAAAGTTTTTTATTGCTTTAATTAACATATCTTCTAGTAAAGACCGTTGTGGTTCTGGGCCAGAAAGTAAAACGAGCAAATCAATAGTTTCATTCGTTTCAGTTTTTGTAAACCTACTTATAGGGCCAATATATTTGGTAGTAATACTAAGGCGTTTTTTATGCGCCAATTTACCCGATAAATTCAAATCGCCCTTGGCATCTGGCACCCAACATTCATCAAAACGCGATATGTACGTGTCATGCAACTTAGTGCTTAACCAAGTTGTGCTGCCACTTAAAACGTGTAATTGATGCGTAATAAACACACTAGGCACGCTATTACAATAAGCACCCAGCCTGTTATCAGAAATAATGCCTGCAATATTATGCGTTTCAACAATTTGCGTTATTGCTTTTTTTTCATCCTTAATTGTCTTCAACAACTTAGGAGAATCTTTAATTAATTTTAATTTAAAATATGTTCCCTTTTTAGAGTAACTAATGTTATAAGACGGTAATTCAATCGAAGAAAACTCAGGAAACTCCTTTTGTAACAATGTTAACGCAATACCATCACTAGCAATAATTGGTTCAAAACCATTAGCATATAATGCTTTAATAATAGGTATGCATCTCGTGGCATGACCCAATCCCCAATTTAACGGTGCAACTAATATTCGTTTTTTCATAAGCAATTATGGCGTGCCTCTCGTACCTCAAGTCGGGCTTTCGGCAGTCGCTTTTTTGTGTTGCATAGGTGCAACAACACAAAAAGAGCTTCAACAAATGCCTCTATACCTCACGCGGGTTCTGGCTAACTTCAAAAGTAAAAATATATTACCAAGTTTATATTTCCTTAATATTAAGAATTTACAATGGTGTAAAACACGTCTTAAATTATGCTATAAGTTAACACGATACCATAAATAGAGTAGTTCTAAAAAAGAAATTCTCTATTTTTACCATTTCAAACTAAACAACACAACACTATACTTTTGGGAAGTAAAAACAAACTCAAACGGTTTAAGGAAAACGATACCTTTACCAATGTATTTCAGCCAACACGAGACGCACTGGTTAGCGGTAATTATGAGTTAAAAGCACAATGGCATTCAAAATTCTTTAAAAACAATAATCCTATTGTTTTAGAACTAGGCTGTGGTAAAGGCGAATACTCAGTTGCACTAGCAAAAAAATATCCTAACAAAAACTTTATAGGTGTAGATATAAAAGGCGCCCGATTTTGGAGAGGCGCAAAAACGGCATTAGAAGAAAATCTACCAAATGTTGCTTTTTTACGCACACAAATTGAATTGATAGACCACGCTTTTGCCAAAAACGAAGTTGATGAAATATGGATAACCTTTCCAGATCCGCAAATAAAATATAAGCGTACAAAGCACAGACTAACCAATGCAGAATTTTTAAATCGCTATAAGCATATTTTAAAACCTGATGGTGTTGTAAATTTAAAAACCGATAGTGAGTTTATGCATGGCTATACACTGGGATTATTACACGGCGCTGGCCACGAGGTGCTTTACGCAAACCATAATGTGTATAAACAAGAAGGAAGTCCAGAAGAGGTCACGAGCATACAAACCTTTTACGAATCGCAATATTTAAAGCAAAACAAACCAATTACTTTTGTTAGGTTTAAAATTAACTAACGTATGAGTTTAACTCTCATCTTTTTTTTAGGATTATTTTTTGCCTTTATAGGCGTTATTCCGCCTGGGTTATTAAATATGACTGCTGCAAAAATAAGTCTTAAAGAGGGGCATGTTAGGGGCATTGTATTTTCTATAGGTGTTTGTATTGTAGTATTTGCACAAACCTACGTAGCAGCAATTTTTGCGCGGTATTTAAGTAAACATCCAGAGGTAGTAGATATTTTAAGAAGTGTGGCTTTAATAATTTTTCTTCTTATTACAGTTTATTTTTTGTTTATAGCAAAGGGGGCATCAAAACAACAAATACAACCAAAGGTAAAGAGTAAACATAGTCGCTTTTTTCAAGGCATGTTAATGTCTGTCATAAACGTGTTTCCTATTCCTTATCAAGCATATATTACCACAACTTTAGCCTCTGTTGCGTGGTTAAATTTTGAGCAAACCAGTATCATATCTTATGTTGCAGGTGCGGGTATGGGTACTTTTGTAATGTTATATGTGTATATTTTTTTCTTTGATAAAATTAAAAGTAAAACGTTTACATCTCAAAAAAACATGAATTACATTATTGGCGGTATTACAGGTGTAATTTCTATACTAACGTTGGTAAAGGTTATAAAAGATTGGTAAAATGAAACCTGAAACACTAACGTTTTTTGATAAAGTTTACGAAGTAGCACGATGTATTCCATTTGGGCGAGTTACCAGTTATGGTGCTATTGCAAAATATTTAGGTGCGGCCAAAAGCGCAAGAATGGTTGGTTACGCTATGAATGGTTCTCATGGAAAAGACGTACCTGCGCACCGCGTTGTAAACAGAAAAGGTTTGCTAACAGGAAAGCATCATTTTGAGGGTACAAACTTAATGCAGCAGCTTTTAGAAAGTGAAGGTATAACCGTTAAAGACAATCAAATTCAAAATTTTGAACAGGTGTTTTGGGATCCTGCAAAAGTGATGTAAACTTATTATTAAATCTAGTTCTACATCATTTTAATTTTTTTCTATTATTTCCTAATTTTTCAAAAATTTTCAAATAATTACACATCCTAACGCATAACCAAATCCAATAACTACATAGTAAAAACTTCTAGCTACCAACTTCAGTCTTCGAGCTTTATTACCTATCTTTGCGCTTAGAATGATTCTGAATAAAGACCATGAAGTTAAATAAACAAGATATATTAAAAGCACTAGAAACCATTACTGTACCTGGAGAAGGGCAAAACATGGTAGAAAGTGGTGCTGTTAAAAATGTAGTAACATTTGCCGATGAGGTAATTGTAGACATTACTATAAACAACCCTAGTTTACAAGCTAAAAAACGTACCGAAGTAGATATTCTTAAAACAATTCATGATAAGGTATACGAAAAAGCTAAAATTACAGTAAATGTAAAAGTAGAGGCGCCAGAAAAACCAAAAGCTAATGTAATTAAAGGAAACCCAATTCCGGGTATTCAAAATATTGTGGCTGTAGCTTCTGGAAAAGGCGGTGTTGGTAAATCTACAGTTACTGCAAACTTAGCAGTAACCTTATCAAAAATGGGCTTTAAGGTAGGTATTTTAGATGCAGATATTTACGGACCTTCCATTCCAATAATGTTTGATGTTGCTCAAGAAAAACCGTTGGCAGTAAATATCGAAGGAAAGTCTAAAATGAAACCTATTGAGAACTACGGTGTAAAAGTATTATCTATTGGGTTTTTTACACAGCCAGATCAGGCAGTAGTATGGCGGGGCCCAATGGCAGCAAAAGCATTAAATCAAATGATTTTTGATGCGCACTGGGGCGAACTCGATTTCTTGTTGTTAGATTTACCTCCAGGAACTGGCGATATTCATTTAAGCATCATGCAGTCATTACCCATTACAGGAGCCGTGGTGGTAAGTACACCGCAAAACGTGGCTTTGGCCGATGCTAAAAAAGGTGTAGCTATGTTTCAACAAGATAGCATACAAGTGCCTGTTTTAGGAATTATTGAAAATATGGCGTACTTTACACCAGCAGAGTTGCCTGACAATAAATATTATATTTTTGGTCAATCAGGAGCAAAACACTTAGCAGAAGATTTAAAAACACCATTTTTAGGAGAAATTCCTTTAGTACAAAGTATTAGAGAAGCTGGCGATATTGGTCGTCCTGCTGCATTACAAACAGCAACACCTTTAGAGCAAGCCTTTGAAAAAATAACACAAAACGTAGTGCAAGAAGTGGTGAGACGAAACGAAAATTTACCACCAACTGAAGCAATTAAAATCACCACAATGGCTGGATGTTCAGCTGTGAAAAAATAAGATATGACCTCAGAAGAAATAAAAGCGAATGTAGAAAAAGCATTAGACGAAATTCGTCCATTTTTGCAAAGCGATGGTGGCGATATATCTTTATTATCTATTGAAGATGACAAATTAGTTAAGGTGCAATTGCAAGGTGCTTGTGTAGGTTGTAGTGTTAATCAAATGACATTAAAATCTGGTGTGGAAATGACCATCAAAAAATATGCACCTCAAATTGAACAAGTTGTTAATATAGAAGTGTAATTCTCAAACTGTAAATACACGCAAAATCATAAAAAACACTCAATTTTTTTAAATCCTATTAAATTAGTAGGAAAAACATATTAAAATTTAAAAGACTTCACTTAAATTTGCGGCACGAAAAATGTTATGCTACAAACTGTAGCACAAATAGTAAACCATGCAAGACATAAACATTAAAATAACAGATAGAGACGGTGTAACACACGATATCGTAGCACCAACCGATATGGCCATGAATTTAATGGAGGTAGTTCGCTCTTACGAACTAGCACCAGAAGGTACCATTGGCGTTTGCGGTGGTATGGCAATGTGTGCTTCTTGTCAATGTTACGTGTTAAGTGATACAGCGTTGCCTGAAATGAGCGACGACGAAGAAGCAATGCTATCTGAAGCTTTTGATGTTAAAGACACCTCGCGTCTAGGATGCCAAATACAAATAACCCCAGAAATGGAAGGTCTTGAAGTAGAATTAGCTCCAGAAAGCTAAATAGTACCTCGTGACTTTTTAAAAAATGTTGTGTCTCATAATTAGATGACAACAATAAAGATTTTTAAAGACAGATTTGGCAGATTTAGATTTTTCCTAAAGCACAATAATCAAATAATTTTTTTTAGCGAGCCCTTTATCTCAAAGCGTGTATGCTTACTTAAGGTAGATTTTTTTAGAACCCATTCTAGAAAAGACAAAAACTACAAACGCCTAAAAGCAGAATGTGGTAGCTACTACTTTCAATATCGCAATCACGCCAACGGCGAAATAATAGGCACTAGCGAAAGTTATATAGAAGCCAGTACTATGGAGCATGCAATTACATTATTACGTATGAGCTCTCGTTGCACAATTGAAATAGACGAAGACCTCTATGTCGCTTAATTATTATGTTTTGGGCGTTACCACGCTTTTAAGCTAAAAACGCTTTAAACTAGCAAACTTAGGTGCTCAAAGCGTGGTCGGGCTTTCCGCTATATCTTTTTAAAATTCCGTTATTTCTAGAAGTTTATAACCTACCAATTCCCAAAAATTAAGAGTTTAATGCACTTGTCCTTTTCAAGTTTTAAAAAGGATGCCGCTTCAATCCCTAACGCGGGCGTATTTGCTAGCTTACCACCAAACCAAAAACACC
Organism: uncultured Flavobacteriaceae bacterium; assembly: GCA_937923515.1. GTDB lineage: Bacteria > Bacteroidota > Bacteroidia > Flavobacteriales > Flavobacteriaceae > Jejuia. The sequence goes on along the minus strand of CALDUF010000012.1, from coordinate 18,344 downwards.
TTTTTTACCATACCGGTTTTAAGCTTTACCCAAATTAAAGTAGAATATTTTTGTTCAAAATAGGCTCTCGCAATGGCTGTAAACGTTTTAAAATTCAACCAATCTACATTAGTATGCGGCGTTATCAACCAATCTTTTTTTGTAGGAACATAAAATTTACAGTCTTTAAACACGATAAGTTCAGTTCTGGTAATATAATAGCCAACAACACAATCATTATTTAATGTTTTTAACTGTATATTTTGATTGGCAAATGGCAAAAATAGTTGTGCCTTAAAATACACCTGTTGCAAAATGGTTTCAGGCGCTAAGCCTAAAGCTTTTAAATAAGGTTTACAGGCATCAGTATAAATAAGCGGTAATTGTTTGTGTTTAAGTTTGCTTAGTTTTTCAATTAAAGCATCCTTTCTATTAGGGCCAACAAAATGCTCAATTTCAGAAGTACCAACTAGAGCATCATATAGGTAAAACTTATATATAATTTCTAAATGAATGGGCTGTTCATCTTGTAGAAGTAAGCAATCCAACTCACCCAAAGTTAGTGTATCCTGCTGTATCTGTATATTTTCGGCCAACACACGAATGTGTTTTTGTTGGCGTAATTCAAAAGCAACAAAACGCTCTACGTATTTTCCTAAACGTAAGCTGTCGTCAATTTCAACATCAAATTTAGAAACTGCCGCAACATTATTAAATTGCAATAAATTGAAAACAACATCATTTTTCCATAAAAAAGGTGTTTTTAAATAGCCTTCGTATCGTTTTTGGAGCATATCTGTCATTCTAGCAACGGCAAGAATTAATTAGTAAATATAAATTATAGCGTTTTATAAGCTTCTAATCGTCTCGGGCCTTCCAACAACACTCTAACAATTTGTAACGTGCCATCATCGCGCGTAGCTATTTGCCATTTAATTAATGAAATGGCACCATTTTCAATCTCAATACCAGTAATACTTCTAGGGTGTACGCAACTACCATCGTTAAAAAACGGAATATCTCCAGGCTCAGGAAAACGTGGCCTGTGGGTGTGGCCCGCAATAGTAAGTAAGTTGTTTTTAGCAGCAATCCATTTTTTGGTACGGCGCTCAACTTTAATTAATTCGGTATAGTTTTTTGCAGGACTCGTAGGATCTGCAATTCCCATAACGTTTAAAGGTTTCCAAAGCACACGCACCATAAATCGGCTCCATTTCCAAAATAAATAATTCCACCAATCTGCCTGGTGCCCGTGCGTTAAAAATAACTCTTGCCCTGTAGTGCTATGCTTTAACACAATGCCTTCATGATAAGTAATATCTTTAAAAAGCTCAACATCTTCCCCAATTTTAGGATCAAAATATGTAGCTAAATATTTTTTTACATACTCTGGATTGCGATATACCATATCATGATTACCCCAAATCATATGTAAACGTTTATCCTCATGAAATAGCTTCATAAGCATGTATACGTTTTTGTGTGCGTATAATAGCGAACTAAATGAGAGGTTTTCCCATAACTCATCACCATCACCTAATTCACAATATTGAAACCCTTCAGCATAATAATGCTTTAGCGCATGAAAATAGATATTACGATTGTTCGCAAAATCATCTGCAAAACTATTATCGCCTCTGTGGCAATCACTAAAAAGTATAAACTTGCTATCGTCGTTAAAGTCAACAATCTTAGCAGTATTATAGGCGTGGTCTAGTCGTTTTTTAGAAGAAAACATGCTTACATGGCTTTAGGCTAATATAGGTAATTTAGTCAGTATTATATCCTATTTTTTCCAAAGCCTCTGGCAAAAGTCTACTCACAAATTTTGAGTATGCCAAAGTAGAAGGGTGCAACCCATCGTTAGCTACTAAGCTGGGATTTTCTATACCTTGTCGGGTAATATCTGTAATAAAAACGTATGTAATGTTATTAGCATCGCAATAGTTTTTTATAAAGGTGTTGTACGTATTAATACCATTTGATATGTTTAAATTGCCATTACCAAAAGGCGTAAACGCATAGTCTGGAATAGAAATAACAATTAGGTTTTTTGCTTTACCGCCAGCATAGGTTACAGCTTTGGTTACTAATTCTGGAAATTCCTTTTCAAACAATTCAAAAGGCCTACGTTGAAATTGGTTATTAACGCCAATAAGCAAAGTGGCGATATCATAATCTTCAGCCAGTGTTTCAGCTTCTAGCGCATTTTTAAGTGCAGAAGTAGTCCAACCAGTTTTTGCAATAACAGTAAGTTCAATAGTTGCATCGCTAATTATATTTACAATACTATCTTTAAGTTGCTCAGGAAATTTACAGCTACTGCATACGCTTTCACCAATGGTGTAACTATCCCCAAGTGCTATTATTTTTAGTGTGTCGTTTTTAAACGTGTTAGTGTCTTCTTGCTCTTGGATGTCTTCAAGTTTAGTTGTAATGTCTTCAGTATTCGAAGTACAACAAAACAGAACAACTCCAAATGCTAAAATATTGAGTGCTTTAGTAATGGCCATTTTTATTTTAAAGATACAACTTTAACAGTTGAGCATAAAAAAGCACCTCAAAAGAGATGCTTTTTTAGTACTTAGAGCAATTTAAAATTAAAAACTATTTAATGTAGCGCATATTGCAAACCAAACATCAAATTATAATTCTGTTTTAATTGCACGCCATTTAAATCTTGATACAAAGGCGTAGAAATTTCAGTTGCAAAACGTAACCCTTTTAAACTGCCATTTATAATAAAATAATTCAAACCAAAACCAGTATTTATAAAAGTACCACCAGAGTTTGCAGTATCGGCAGTAGTCACCATTACAGGGTTTAATAGTGGGCTAGCACCATCAATTTCAGTAACAACCACACCTTCTAATCTTACAGAAACACTTAAATTATCACCAGCTTTTGCAGCAATCCAATTGTTAAGTTGGTATCTGTTTCCAAATTTATAATCTTGACTATTATCGTTTAAATTAACCAATCCTGTCAATTGGTGTCCCCACGAAAATGTATTGCACTGTCCTAAATACGTTAATCCTAATTTAGCACCAAACGAACCTGTACCTGTTTGCATTGGGTAAGGCAACTGCACTGCATTTCCCATAGATACTGGTAGCACGCCTGTTTCTTCAATGCTTCCTGTTGGTATATTTACACCAATTTGTGCGTGCATTGCTTTTCTATTTTTATTAAAAATACTGTATAAGGCGCTCACCATAACATCTCCAAAGCCAGAGGTGTTGGTAGAAAACCTATTGCCATTACGCATTTGCAAATTCATATCGTTTTCTACGTAATTTGCCATGGCCATAATAGTAATTCTATCCGAAGGCGCATACATGGCGCCAAGCATGTGCATATGCATTACCATATCTAGCGGTGCAACCATGTAGTTGGCGTGAGCATCAGCAGTAGTCACATCGTTAGTGCCTTGTCTCAATTGGCGCATATCCATAGTCATGTAGCGGTACGAGAACATCAAACCGCCTTTGTGGTGCGTGTGGTCTCCCATAACACCTATTGGCGCATGCCCATCAGGCCTGCTAGACGACCATTGTTTTAATTCTAATGCGTTGTCGTTGTTGTCATGCTCGTGTTGAGCAAAAGTTGATAAGGTTGCAACGTAAAAAAGTGCAACAAAATATATATATTTCATTATATGGTTTTAAAAAATGTATAAGTATTTGGGCGTTACCACAAGGGTCGCGCTATCCACTATATCTTTTTTGATGTTTTAAAGTGTTAATATTCAGAAGCCTTTTTAATATAGGTATACTATAGCATTCTAAACAAAATACAGTTTATCAAAAAAGGATGCCGTTGCTATCGCTAACGCAAAAGCATATTAGCAAAAAATTAATGATACAACGTCTGGTGGGCGAAAGTCGCTAAAATTATATTCAAAATAATATAAGCTACGATAAGGAACGTGCGCTACTTTTTTCTGAAATAAAAACACATTAAAACGCGCTATTTTAATAATGTTTACAAACCCAATAGGATAGTTTTCTAAAGCAATGGATAACGCAGAAAAAGGTTCTTGTTCCTGTTGTTTTTCAAGTTGTTTTACCAAGTGGCATTTTCCATTACATTGCAGTTGGGGTTTGTCTTTATTAATACATAAAAACTCAGCAATATAATCTTGATTTAGTACAAACTCAACGTAAGGTTGCACCGGTCTTAACATGGCAAGCAAATATAGAAAAACAAAAAAAGTGGCAATATATTTTTGCAATGCAAAGTTTTTTGCAAATATATTATTTACTCATAGGTTTTATCAGTTAAAACGGCTTAAAATTTAGTTTTTAGAAGTTAAATTTTGCTATTTAAACCCATTTAATCCTGTAATATCTAAGCCCGTAATTAATAAATGAATATCGTGCGTGCCTTCATAAGTAACAACACTTTCTAAATTCATCATGTGGCGCATAATACTATATTCTCCAGTTATGCCCATGCCACCAAGCATTTGGCGCGCTTCTCTGGCTATAGTTATGGCCATAGCTACATTATTACGTTTTGCCATAGATATTTGTGCAGAGGTAGCTGTGTTGTTGTCGCGCATTACACCCAATCTCCAAGCCAGCAATTGCGCCTTTGTAATTTCTGTAATCATTTCAGCTAGCTTTTTTTGCTGTAGTTGAAACTGTCCAATAGGTCTCCCAAATTGTATGCGTTCTTTGCTATAGCGTAATGCGGTGTCGTAGCAATCCATTGCTGCACCAATAGCGCCCCAAGCAATACCATATCGTGCAGAATCTAAGCAACCAAGTGGTGCACCCAAACCAGATTTATTGGGTAATAAGTTTTCCTTTGGCACTTTTACGTTATCAAAAATAAGCTCGCCAGTAGCCGATGCTCGCAACGACCATTTATTATGTGTTTCTGGAGTAGAAAACCCTGTCATACCGCGCTCTACTAGTAATCCGTGAATGCGACCACCTTCGTCTTTAGCCCAAACCACAGCAACCTGAGCAAAAGGCGCATTGCTAATCCACAGCTTTGCACCATTTAATACATAGTGATCGCCTTTATCTTTAAAATTAGTAGTCATACCACCAGGGTTACTACCATGGTCTGGCTCTGTTAATCCAAAGCATCCCATCCATTCGCCACTTGCTAATTTGGGTAAATATTTTTGGCGTTGTGCCTCATTACCATATTTCCAAATAGGATACATTACTAAAGAAGATTGTACTGAAGCTGTAGACCTAACGCCAGAATCGCCACGCTCAATTTCTTGCATAATTAAACCATACGAAATTTGGTCTAAACCTGCGCCACCATACGCCGTAGGTATGTAGGGGCCAAAAGCACCAATTTCAGCTAAACCTCCTATAATTTGTTTTGGAAATTCTGCTTTTTGAGCATAGGCTTCAATAATTGGCGAAACATCACGTTTTACCCATGCTCTAGCTGCGTCGCGTACTAATTTATGCTCATCGGTGAGTAATTCGTCTAAATTGTAATAATCTGGCGCTTCAAATAAATCAGGTTTCATAGCTTATAATTTGAGTTGCAAAATGTGAATATCTAACGGCTGGTTATTTTTTTAAAGAATTCATCACTTTATGCTATCAAATTTAAAGAATCTATATCAATTTAATTACATCTTCAAATAAAAATCTTTAGTTAGGGTAATGTAATCTTTAGTGTATTGGTGTCTTTCTATTTCAATAATTAGAGTTTTGATAATTACCTCGCTTTTCCGAAATGAGAATTCAATTAAACTTCTTTTAATTTCTGAATTTGAATGTCCTTTTACGTGTAGTATGTTATTTGGAAAAAGATTGAACGTTGAAGCTAAATTAATAAAACGTTGCTCTTCTTTAAAAGGGATAATAACAGAAAAAATACTGTGTAACGAAAGTAGTTTTGCAACACTTTGTAAAAGATGTTCAAAAGGCATAGCGTCTTCAAAGCGCGCTAAGTCGCGTTGAGCGCTATTAGTCTTATAGTCTTCAGAGTAAAAAGGCGGATTGCAGATAATTACATCATACATCTCGTCTATCTCATCTGCAAATTCTTGTAATGATGCATGGTAACAAAACAATCTATCTCCCCAAGGCGATTGCTCAAAATTGCCAACACATTGTTCGTAGGCACTATCATCAATCTCTATAGCGTCTATAAGTTCTGCATTACTGCGTTGTGCTAGTATTAACGCTAAAATACCTGTGCCTGCACCAATATCTAAAATTGAGATAGGGTTGTTTTTTAAAGATGTCCAAGCACCTAACAACACACTGTCGGTCCCAATTTTCATGGCACATTGGTCTTGATTAACTTTGAATTTTTTGAATTTAAATGTGGATTGTGGCATAAGAGGTATTCACAAAAAGATTTCGAATTAGTAAAGCATCAAAAATCGATAAAAAGGATCAAAAATTGATTAAAATCCTCTAAAAAGCGTTAAAATCTATTAAAAAATGTTAAAAATTATACGTTCGTAGTCTGTTTACAGTTCTAATAACGTACTTAAATTAATAACTTTTAAATATAACGCTATGAAACACTTGGAGAATAATTTAGAACACATGAATACGCTCTTACTTTTTTCTCTTGAGGTTGAGCAAATATATTTTAAAGTTTTAGCTACCATAAAAGTTGATAATCTTGAAGTTATCCTTAAAGAAGCCATAGCAAGTAACCGAAAGTTTAATACCGCCTTAAAAGCGGAGATTGTTAAATTTGGAGGCACGCCAGCTAGTTATCGAAAGCAAAATATTAAACTCAATGCTACGCATTTTCGTTTTAAACGCGCATTAAATAATATTGAGGATAGCAGTTACGTAATAATAGAGTTATGTAAAATTAAAGAACTAAATATTAAGGCTTGTAATGCATTGTTGCAAGAAAGGCACTTGCCATTATCTGTTTGTAAACTTTTAATAGCTCAAAAAGATGATATCCAAGCATCTATTGGTGTTATTAAAACAAGGGGAGAATTGGTAGCGTAGTTTATAAGTTTTTGATAGAAAAAAACTCATGTTACAAGTACAAATCTATTAAACCATCTGGCGTTTCAACAAGAATAGTTTTGGTGTCTCTATCTACTTTAATAATAAACTCATCGTTCATAGGGATTAAAATTTCAATACCATCTCTATCTATTTCAAAAAGCGATTGGGCTGTGGTATCGTTAATCGCTTTAATAATTCCTACGTTTCCAAAATTTTTGTCTTTTATAGTAAAGCCTATAACTTCATGAAAGTAAAATTTGTTACCCTCAAGCTTTGGTAATAAATCCAAAGGTAAATATAGGCCGCTTTTCATGATGGCATCAGCATCAGCTTCGGCATCTACATCTTCAAATTTTATACGAAGTAATTCAGATTTGTGTAATTGCGAACGTTCAACAAAAAACGGTACTAGATTATTACGCAGTTCTAAAAAAATAGCATCAAGATTTTCATAAAGTTCTGGCTGATCTGTATCTAGTTTTGCTAAAACTTCGCCTTTAAAACTATATTTTTTTACAATCTTTCCTAAGTAAAAACAATCTTCTTTTGTCATAGAAAACGTATTCTTTTGTTATTCCCTAGAATCTGCCTGTTGTTAGGAAGGGGCGCAAATCTATTTTTAAGTTTGTCACCCAGTTCCAAAATCAGCAAGTTTCAAGGACTACTTATTAATTATTTAATTAAGGTTCTCATCTTAAGGCATATTTGTGCAATTACGTATTTAGAAACCAAAATACTATTTCACAAAAAAACTCCGATATTGCTATCGGAGTTTAAAAGTATAAAAATTCTTTTTTTATTCTTCTTCGTTAGAAGCTTCAGCTTCACCAGGCGCTTCTGCTTCTTCAACAACAGGAGCAGCGGCAGCTATTCTAGCTTCGTTTACAGCTCTTTCAGCAGCTAACGCATCAGCTTTAGCCTTAGCTTCAGCTTCAGATAACCCATCAGCTTTAGCTTGAATTTTTGCTTCTTTTTCTTCTAACCAAGCAGTAAATTTAGCTTCTGCTTGCTCTTCAGTTAAAGCGCCTTTTCTAACACCACCTACAAGATGATTTTTTAATAAAGCACCTTTGTAAGATAATAAGTTTTTTGCAGTATCAGTTGGTTGTGCACCATTTTGCAACCATTTTACAGCACCATCAACGTCTAATTCTACAATTGCTGGATTTGTGTTTGGATTGTAAGCACCTAATTTTTCTAAGTATTTACCATCTCTTTTTGATCGCGAATCTGCTGCTACGATCCAATAAAAAGGTTTTCCTTTTTTACCGTGTCTTTGTAATCTAATTTTTACTGGCATAATAATTAATTATTTGAGGTTCTCGACCTCGGTTATTAATTGAAAAAAATTCCTTGAAGTATTTGCTTCAAGGTTTCCGTTGTAATTGTCATTCCCGATACATCGAGAATCTAAATAAAGAATTTGCACTATTTTTAAATACATCAAATGCAAACTCTTTATTGAGGGCGCAAATATACCATATTTTTTTAAAAATAAACGGTTTATTTATTAGTGAATTTAAAATAACAAGCAAACAGGTTCTGGAACTTTAAAATCATGAAGAAACGTGAGTCTTCCAGAGGTTTTATCGATGCTAAATACCGTTATATTTTCGGTTCTCATATTAGCAACCAATAGAAATTTTCCTGTAGGGTCTAAACTAAAGTTACGAGGCCAATCGCCATGAACAGACATACTTTGAATTTTATTTAGTTTTCCGTTTTTAATATTACGTTCAAAAACTGCAATAGTATTCTCGCCGCGATTAGATCCATAAACAAAACGTTCATCTTTAGATAAATGAATATCGGCACACTTATTAAATTCAGTAAATCCAGGCTCTAAAGTGTTGTCTTCATCAATTTGTTTAAATCCTTTTTTAGTGCGTTTTATAGAGGTGATGGTTGCGCCATATTCATTAATAACGTAAATAAATTTGCCATCTTTGGTTAATTTAAAATGTCGCGGACCAGGGTTTCCTTTGGTTTTTATAATGGCTTCAGAATTTAATTTATAAGCATTACCATCTGATATGTATTGATATAGAGCATTTCTACCCAAATCGGCCACAAATAATTCATTTTTATAAAACAAAGCAGAATGTGCGTGAGATTTTCTATCAGTACTATTTTGGTCAAAAACCTGACTTGCCTCGGCTAAACTCCCATCTACATTCACTGGATAAATTGCAATATTACCGCCTACATAATTTGAAACTGAAACCGTTTTACCGTCTTCACAAATTGAAATATGACACGGGCCTTTCCCCATACTCTTAACGCGTGTTAATAAAACCAAACTCCCATCATCTTTTATCTTGTAGGAAGAAATAAATCCGCTTTCGCTACCATTTGTAGAATATAAAAATTTCCTGTCAGGAGAATACGTCAAGAACGAAGGGTTGTCAATAGGGATGGCGAGTTGTAAGTCGCTTAACTGCCCTGTTTCAGTATTAAAATTTACGTTATAAATTCCCTTACTATTACCTTTAGTATAAGTGCCAACGTATAACTGGGCGTTTTGAGAATAGCAAGTTAAACACAATAAAAATGTGGTTAAGTAAAAAAATAGTTTCATGGTAACTGTTAAATATGAAAAAACTAAATTATGATAAATTATCTTAAATATAAGTTTTAAATGTTAATGTCTCTTAATACTATCACAAACCCTGTTAAAACACTTGACAAAACTTGAGTTTGACCCTATATTGTTGGTGTATGATGTGATACAATACACATCTTTAAAGAAGATATTGGAATTTAAAAATGAAAATGATAATGAAGTACACAGAAGAAATTTCAAACAAATTAAATGAATTATTGGTAAAGAACTATGATGCCGAAAAAGGGTATTTGAATGCTTCCGAAAATGTAGATAGTGCTACATTAAAAATATTCTTTAAGCGAAGAGCGACTGAACGTAGCGAGTTTGCTAAAGAGTTGCGAACAGAAATTTTACAATACGGAGAAATTCCAGAAGATTCTGGAAGTTTTAAAGGTACGGTGCATAGAAATTGGATGAGTTTAAAATCGTTATTTTCATCAAATGATGAAGAAGTCATTTTAGAAGAAGCCATTAGAGGCGAAAAAGCAAGTTTAGAAGAGTACGACGCTATTTTAAAGGATAAAACTTTACCGCCAACAATTGATGCCATGTTGTTTAGACATCGAAACGCTATACAATCGGCCATCAATACCGAAAAAGTACATGAAGAGTTAGTGTCATAGACATTGGTTATTTTGGTTATGTGAAAGATGAGACCTTATGGGTCTCATTTTTTTTGTTTATAACTGTTTATAACTCCATTTTAAAAAAGTGCAAATTCTACCTATTTTTATACACTTCGTTTTTTTTTGACGAACCTATATTTATAAACTATTTAATTCCTTCCCTTTGGGAAGGATAGAAGGGCCGCTTATGTACTTAATTTTTGATACTGAAACTACAGGATTGCCAAAACGCTGGGATGCACCAATTACAGATACCGATAACTGGCCAAGGTGTATTCAAATCGCGTGGCAGCTTCACGACAATATGGGTAACTGTATTGAGAGTCAAGATTATTTGGTAAAACCAGAAGGCTTTAATATTCCGTATGATGCCGAAAAAATTCACGGTATTTCTACAGAATTAGCTGAAGAACAAGGCATACCCTTGGCTGAGGTTTTAGATAAGTTTAATGAAGCTTTAGGTAAAACCAAATTTGTTGTTGGGCAAAATGTAAAGTTCGATTTAAACATAATGGGTGCGGAGTTTGTGCGTGGCGCTGTTGCAAACCCTTTACAAGAACTTCCTGTTTTAGATACCTGTACAGAACATACGGCAAGTTTGTGCCAAATTCCAGGTGGGCGTTATGGTAAATTTAAATTACCAACACTTACAGAATTGCATGAATTTTTATTTAGTGTTCCTTTTTCTGAAGCGCATAATGCTACTGCCGATGTAGAGGCAACAACGCGTTGTTTTTTCGAGTTGGTGCGTTTAGGAGAGTACACGAAAGAACAGTTAGATGTTCAGCCCGATTATTTTGAAAACTTCAAAAAAGAGAATCCAGATACCATTCAAACTATCGGATTAAAGCACATTAATCTCAAAAAAGAAAGTGCTAAAATTCGAGCCCGTTTAGAAAAAGCAAAAGCTGGAATTTCTACCCAAGATATCAATCAAAATGCATCCGATTTAGCAAATGTAGAATTCGTGCATTTGCACAACCATTCGCAATTTTCGGTATTACAATCTACCATGAGTGTATCAGATGTTGTAGCCGCTGCCGCAGAACACAATATGCCAGCTGTAGCATTAACCGATCATGCAAATATGATGGGTGCCTTTCACTTTGTAAATGCTGTAAATAAAGCAAATAAAAGCATTAAAGAAAAAATAGCAGCAGCCGAAGAAAGTGGCGAACCTACAGATGCGAAACTTATAAAACCTATAGTGGGTTGTGAGTTTTTTGTGTGCGAAGATCATACCGATAAAACCAGAAAAGATAATGGCTACCAAATTGTATTGCTCGCAAAAAACAAAAATGGCTATCACAATTTGGCAAAATTATCGTCGCATGCCTTTGTAGATGGGTTTTACTATTTGCCAAGAATTGATAAAAAATTGATTCAGCAGTATAAAGAAGACATCATTGTGCTTACAGGAAACTTATATGGCGAAGTACCAAGTAAAGTGTTGAATATTGGTGAGAACCAAGCTGAAGAAGCATTGCTTTGGTGGAAAAATGAATTTGGAGACGATTTGTATGTGGAGCTAATGCGCCATAATCAAGAGGATGAAAATAGAGTAAACCCTACGTTGATACAACTTGCTAAAAAACACGATGTAAAGTTAGTTGCAACAAATAATACCTATTATAGAAACCAAGAAGATGCCAATGCGCACGATATTTTATTGTGTGTAAAAGATGGTGAAAAACAAGCCACACCTATTGGTCGTGGTCGTGGGTATCGCTACGGATTACCAAACCAAGAGTATTATTTTAAGTCTTCAGAAGATATGAAGGCTTTATTTCGCGACGTGCCCGAAGCCATTGTAAATGTTCAAGAAGTGGTTGATAAGGTTGAGGCGTTTCAGCTAGCGCGCGATGTATTATTACCTGCTTTTGACATTCCTGAAGAGTTTAAGCATAAAGAAGATGAAATTGATGGTGGCAAACGAGGAGAAAATGCATACTTAAAACATTTGGTATACGAAGGCGCTAAAAAGCGTTATGGCGAACCACTTACTGAAGAAGTTACAGAACGCCTTGATTTTGAGTTGAGCGTTATTGAAAATACAGGATATCCGGGATATTTTTTAATTGTTGAAGATTTTATTCGCGAAGCCAGAAATATGGATGTATCGGTAGGTCCTGGGCGTGGTTCCGCAGCAGGTTCTGTAGCGGCATATTGCTTGTGGATTACAAATATTGACCCTTTAAAGTACGATTTACTTTTTGAGCGTTTCTTAAATCCAGATCGTATTAGTATGCCCGATATTGATATTGATTTTGATGATGAAGGTAGAAGTCGTGTGATGGATTACGTGATTGAAAAATACGGATCTAACCAAGTGGCGCAAATCATCACTTATGGTACGATGGCTGCAAAATCCTCTATTCGTGATACCGCGCGTGTTTTAGATTTACCCTTGTTTGATGCCGATAGGATTGCGAAGTTAATCCCAACCATGTCTAAGCTAGGAAAGATTTTTGGTTTAGATGAAAAAGAACTCGGAAAGAAATTTAGGGCAGAAGATTTAGAGAAAGTAAACGAACTTTTAAATATTGCCGATGGTAGCGATTTACAGGCAGAAACCGTAAACCTAGCCAGAACGCTTGAAGGCTCAGTTAGAAATACTGGAATACATGCCTGCGGTGTAATTATTACACCAGATGATATTACCAAGTTTGTGCCTGTTTCTGTGGCAAAAGATTCTGATTTGTACGTCACACAATTTGATAACTCTGTTGTAGAAGATGCAGGATTATTGAAGATGGATTTCTTGGGTTTAAAAACGCTAACTTTAATTAAAGACACCGTTAAAATTGTTAAAGCTAAGCATGATATTCAATTAGATCCAGAAAGCTTTCCTTTAGATGATGAATCAACCTACGCCTTGTTTCAACGTGGCGAAACGGTGGGTGTGTTTCAATACGAATCGCCTGGGATGCAAAAACACCTTCGAGATTTGAAGCCTACCGTTTTTGAAGATTTAATTGCCATGAATGCCCTGTACCGTCCAGGACCAATGGAATATATTCCAAGTTTTGTACGCAGAAAACATGGCGATGAAGAAATCGAGTACGATTTGCCCGCCATGGAAGAATACCTAAAGGAAACTTACGGTATTACGGTGTACCAAGAGCAGGTGATGTTATTGTCGCAGAGTTTAGCAGATTTTACCAAAGGTGAAGCCGATGTACTTAGAAAGGCCATGGGTAAAAAGCAAATCGCGGTTTTGGATAAAATGAAACCAAAATTCATCGAGCAAGCCAGTGCAAACGGTCATGATGCTAAAGTCTTAGAGAAAGTTTGGAAAGATTGGGAAGCGTTTGCAAGTTACGCCTTTAATAAATCGCACTCTACATGCTATGCGTGGATAGCTTACCAAACCGCCTATTTAAAAGCACATTACCCTGCAGAATATATGGCTGCGGTGCTCTCTAACAATATGAATGACATTAAGCAGGTTACTTTCTTTATGGAAGAATGTAAACGTATGAAGTTGGACGTTTTAGGACCAGATGTAAATGAAAGTTACTATAAGTTTTCTGTAAATAAAGATGGTGCGGTGCGTTTTGGTATGGGTGCCATAAAGGGTGTGGGGCACGGTGCGGTAATGACGATTGTAGATAACCGAAAGGAAGATGGGCATTACAGTTCTATTTTCGATTTTGCAAAACGTATTGATTTACGAGCCGCCAATAAAAAAGCTTTTGAAAATTTAGCCTATGCTGGTGGTTTTGATGGTTTTGGCGATATACATCGTGCGCAGTATTTTCATGATGATGGTGATGGAATAACGTTTTTAGAAAAGGCTATAAAGTTTGCCCAAAAGTATAAAGAGAATAAAAATTCTGCGCAAATAGATATGTTTGGCGAGCAAAGTAGCGTGCAATTTTCTGAACCTGAAGTGCCACCATGTGAAGAGTGGGGCACCATGAAAACCTTGAGTAAAGAGCGCGAAGTTGTTGGGGTTTATATTTCTGGGCATCCGTTGGATGATTTTAAAACCGAAATGAAGACTTTTTGTAATGCTACGGTTGGGATGTTTAATAATTTAGAGCCTTATGTAAACCGGGAATTGGTGTTTGGGGGTGTGGTTACTGATGTGCAACATCGTGTAAGCAAACAAGGTAAAGGTTGGGCGTTGTTTACTATTGAAGATTATACTGATAGTTTTGAGTTTAGAATTTTTGGTGAAGAATATTTAAAATACAGGCACTTTTTATTGCAAAACAATTTTGTGTTTGTAAAAAGCTTTGTGCGAGAAGGTTGGACAAATAAAGATACTGGTAAAAAGAGTGACCCGAGACTGCAGTTTAATAGTTTCCAATTGTTACATGATGTGATGGAACAGTATGCTAAAAAATTATCAATACAAGTTGATATAAAAGATTTAACCGAACAAAAAATTATAGCCTTAAAAGACTTGCTATACATGCATCCTGGAAATCAAGCTTTGAATTTCTTGGTGTATGATACCAAAGAGAAGATGAAGTTGACCATGCCTAGTAGAAGGCAAAAGGTTAAGGTATCTCAAGAGTTGTTGAGTGCCTTAGAGGCGCGCGATGTAAGATTTAAGTTGAATTAGGGGTAGCGTAACGGGTTGAAATTAAACGCTTGTTGTAATGCATTATCAAAATAGCAAATATGAAATTTAAATACACTGAAATAAAGCAAGCTTATTTAGGGGTTAAAAAATTTCTGGAATACAAATCTAGTATGAAAGTTAAAAATTTAAACACTAAAATTGTTGATGATTTAGGGATTTGGGGTGATGACAATTTATTCTTATTAGAGGATTTCTCAAATAAATACAACATCGATTTTAGTAAATTTAATTATGATATACATTTTGATTCCGAAGTAGATTTCATAAGGTTTACTTCATTAATAGTAAGGTTTTTAAAATTACCTATATCAATAATTAATACTCTGATTATAAAATTTATTTCTCATAATACGTATAATAAAATTGATAGTATTTTATATGACAGGACAAGTAAAAAAAGATTTGACATTTGGTGATTTGATTCTAAGTAAACTAAACGGAGAGTTTTGCCTAAGAGATGAATGTAAAATTGAACTAGTGAGATAATGAATCAGTTGACATTTACAAATAACGAGGAGAACATTAAAAATATAATTATTGAGCCAATTCATTTTCATTTAGAGATTGACAAAGGAGAAACTTATATTTATAAAACAAAAGAAATTAATTTAATCTTTGAATATGATTCTAACCAAATAACAATCTTTCAAGCTAACGAATTAGGTTTCGCTATTTACAAAGAGAATAGCGGTGTTCAAGTTTTAGAGTTTGATATGCTAGATTCTGGCAGAATAGGGTAAAACGCATTACAACACTATATATAGCAAAATGGGTGATTAGTGTTTAATCAAAGGATTGTTGTCTATTTGCAAAGTCGCCAAATCTTTTGATTTGGTATTAAAAGAGAATATTAAAATAAAATACAAAAGATTTGGCTTGTGGTTAAACCGAAAGTAATCGCTTATTTTCTGTCCAACTTGCCATATATTTAACGTAATAACATAACAAATTTTAGTAGATTAAAGCTGTAATGTTATGATATTGCACTACACCCGCGCAAGGGATAGTAGTGGAAAGCCCACAGCCCGACGAAGGAGGTGCGAGGACTTGTAACGGATAGCCCGACCCTTGCGGTTGCGCCCAAATTAAAATTTTAAATAAAACCAATTGATGCCATTATAGGGAAAACAAATTGTTGAGTTGTAAGCTTTGGGTTTTTTTTTGACTAAGTTTGTGTAATTAAAATGAATTAAAAATTTTTTAAATAAATATATTATGGCATTAGAAATAACAGATGCGACTTTTGAGGATACAGTACTAAAGAGTGAAAAGCCAGTTTTGGTTGATTTTTGGGCTGCATGGTGTGGACCTTGTAGAATGGTTGGTCCAGTAATTGAACAAATTAGTGACGAATACGAAGGTAAAGCCGTGGTTGGTAAGGTAGATGTTGATGCTAACCAAGAGTTTGCTGCTAAGTATGGTGTACGTAATATACCAACGGTTTTAGTGTTTCAAAACGGTGAAGTAGTAGGTAGACAAGTAGGTGTTGCACCAAAAAATGCATATACAGAGGCGATTGACGCACTTTTGTAATAGAAAAAGAAAAGAAAGTTGAAAAGGTTTGCCTTATGGTGAACCTTTTTTTATTTTAGATGCTTATTAAATAAAATATTGAGATGAGTAAAATTAAAGTGCAAGACGCAATAGATAATAAATTGTTAGAGCAACGCAAAGTATTTTTGTGGGGAATGGTTGAGGATAAATCTGCGAAACACGTAATTGATAGATTATTGTATTTAGATGCTTTGGAAACTGCCGATATACAGTTATATATAAATAGTCCTGGTGGGTATGTAACGTCGGGATTTGCAATGTACGATTGTATAAAATCACTTAATAGTGATGTGTCTACAATTTGTACAGGTTTGGCTGCTTCTATGGGTTCAATTTTATTATCGGTTGGTGCTAAAGGTAAACGTTTTATACAACCACACGCACGTGTAATGATACACCAACCCAGTGGTGGTGCACGCGGACAAGCTAGTGATATAGAAATTACTGCACAAGAGATTTTGAAAACAAAAGAATTGAGTGCTAAAATTTTAGCTGATAATTGTGGGCAGGATTTTGATAAAGTAATGAAGGATTTTAATCGCGATCATTGGATGGGTGCAGAGGAGTCTGTGGCGTATGGTATTGTTGATGCAGTGATATAGGCTTCCTAACCCCCAGATGAGGGAACTCTTACTCTTTCCAAGAAAAAGGAAAGTTTAAATTTAATTAAATTGATTAATATTTAACGTATAATTTTTACCTCATGAGTATTTCCTCCCCGTTTGGGGAGGTTAGATGGGGCTTTTCTATGAACTTACAAAACGAACTTAACAAAGCAGGAGGCTTTAAAAATCTTGAATTACTTGCAAAACAGGTGGTTGAAGGTTTTATTGCTGGTATGCATAAGAGTCCGTTTCACGGGTTTTCTGCAGAATTTGCAGAGCATAAAATTTACAATCGTGGTGAAAGTACGCGCCATATAGATTGGAAATTATATGCAAAAACCGATAAGCTCTATACAAAGCGTTATGATGATGAAACGAATTTACGTTGCCACATTATACTAGATAATAGCAGTTCTATGCATTATCCTAAACTAGAGCAGTTTTCTATAAATAGTTTAAATAAGGTTAGTTTTTCGGCATTAGCCGCGGCAGCGTTAATGCAGATTTTAAAAAAACAACGTGATGCTGTAGGCTTAAGTATTTATAGTGATGCGTACGATTATTATGCGCCTGAAAAGGGTAGCGAGCGTCATCATCAAATGCTATTAAATCATTTAAGTGAGGCGGTCATATCTAAGCCATTGAATAAAACAACAGAAACGTATAAGTATTTGCATGAAATTGCCGAAAAAATTCACAAGCGGTCTATGATATTTTTGTTTACCGATATGTTTCAAACTTCGGAAGACGATTCAAAATTATTTGAGGCACTTCGGCATTTAAAATACAATAAGCACGAGGTTATATTATTTCATGTATTCGATGGCAATAAAGAATTACAGTTTGATTTTGATAATACGCCCAAACGTTTTATTGATGTTGAAACAGGCGAATATATCAACTTGTATGCAGATACTATTAAAGCGGATTATAAAGCATCAGTTAATGCCTATTTTGAAGCCTTACGCCTAAAATGTATGCTGTACAAAATTAAATATGTTGAAGCAGATATTACTGCCGACTTTAATTCGGTTTTAACTACATATATGGTGGAGCGCCAAAAGTTTGGTTAAGCTTACTTAACCGCTCTAGAAGTGCGTGATATTGCTCACACTCTGGTTTTCAATTGTTTCAAAAAATAATTTCAAAAAACTTAAAAAAACATTTGAGATATAAAAAAAGGCGTGTATATTTGCAACCGCAATAACGCAACGGTCTGGTAGTTCAGTTGGTTAGAATATCTGCCTGTCACGCAGGGGGTCGCGGGTTCGAGTCCCGTCCAGACCGCAAAATTGCGAAAAAGGCTCTGATAAAACAGGGCTTTTTTAGTTTAAAGATGTTGTGTTGTCCCAGAGGTGTCTGGGATGTAGTTTGCCAACCCGAAGCTTCGGGAGGTAACCAATGGAAAGCTTTCCTTTT
>CALDUF010000011.1 GCA_937923515.1 uncultured Flavobacteriaceae bacterium | reverse complement strand
AATAAGTTACCGTGAATGTTATCTCCAAATTGCCCTGACGGAATTTTACTTTTTACTAAGGCAATAAGATTTAGCTCTCTTCCTAACTCATTAAGATGTTCTCTACTTACTACTTTAGAGCGCATTTTTGTTAGATAACCTTCATCGCCACCTGGTACTTCTTGAAATAAATGTGATGCAATTACAGCACTTAACATAGCATCACCTAAAAACTCTAGGCGTTCGTAGTTAACTGCATTACCTTCTCCATCCCTAAGATTCATAGAGCGGTGTGTAAATGCCTTTTTAAAAATAGAGACGTCTTTAGGTTTATAACCTAAAATTTGCTTTAGTTGTATAAAAAAATTCCCGTTTTTTTTGGAACGGGAATTTAGTATGTTACGAATGAATGCCATTCGGGACTTAATCTATTTTCTTGAATAATACACAAGCGTTGTGTCCGCCAAATCCAAAGGTATTACTCATTGCAACTTTAACATTACGTTTTTGGGCAGTGTTAAGTGTTAAATTTAATTCTGGGTCTATGTTTTCATCAACTGTTGTATGATTAATAGTTGGTGGCACAATACCATGTTCTATAGCTAGAATACTAGCAATAGATTCTATAGCTCCAGCAGCACCTAAAAGGTGTCCTGTCATAGATTTTGTAGAATTAATATTTATGTTTTTAGCGTGATCTCCAAATACTTTAGAGATAGCTTTTAACTCTGCTACGTCACCTAATGGTGTTGAAGTACCATGTGTGTTTATATGATCTACATCTTCAGGTTTTAAACCTGCGTTTTCTAAACAGTTTTTCATAACTTCAACTACACCAACGCCTTCTGGATGTGGTGCCGTCATATGATGCGCATCTGAAGATAATCCACCTCCAGCTACTTCAGCATATATTTTGGCGCCTCTAGCTTTTGCATGTTCGTATTCTTCTAGAATTAGTGCACCAGCACCTTCACCAAGAACAAAACCATCTCTTGTACCATCAAAAGGGCGAGAGGCTGTTTCTGGACTTTCGTTTCTAGTAGATAATGCATGCATTGCATTAAAACCACCCATACCAGCAATAGTTACAGCTGCTTCACTTCCTCCAGTTACTACTACATCACAATGCCCCAAACGTATCATGTTTAGTGCATCAAACATAGCATTTGCTGAAGAAGCACATGCTGAAACTGTTGTGTAATTAGGTCCCATAAAACCATATTTTATGGAAATGTTTGCAGGTGCTATATCTGCAATCATTTTTGGAATAAAGAACGGATTAAATCGTGGTGTACCATCACCAGCGGCAAAGTTTAATACTTCTTGCTGAAATGTTTCTAATCCACCAATTCCTGCTCCCCATATTACACCTACACGCAACTTATTAAGTTTATCTGTATCAAGTTTGGCATCTGCAATAGCTTCATCTGAAGCTACCATAGCATACTGCGCAAACTTATCCATTCTACGAGATTCCTTACGATCTATAAAATCAGTTGCATTGAAGTTTTTTAATTCGCAAGCGAATTTTGTTTTAAACTTCTCTGTATCATAATATGTAATAGGCGCAGCACCGCTTTTACCACTAATTAAGGCATCCCAGTAATCGTCTTTGGTATTGCCAATTGGTGTTAAAGCTCCTAGTCCTGTAACTACAACGCGCTTTATTTCCATAAAAATGTTTTGCTTATTTTGCTTCTTCTATATAAGAGATAGCTTGACCAACAGTAGCGATATTTTCCGCTTGATCATCTGGTATTTGAATATCAAATTCTTTTTCAAACTCCATAATTAATTCTACAGTGTCTAAAGAGTCTGCTCCTAAATCGTTTGTGAAGCTAGCTTCTGCAACTACTTCGTTTTCATCAACACCTAACTTATCTACGATAATAGCTTTTACTCTTGATGCAATGTCTGACATAATCTTTTAATTTTAAAGGTTTAATTAGTTGGCAAAAATAAAAAACTTTATTTTAATACACCCTTTTACGAAAAAAATGTGACTGTAATTTACAAAAAATTACATTCTAGTATTTACATTTACCCTCTAATTGTTAATATATATTCTTTTTTTGGAATAATTGAACACTGATAGCAAGCCTATGAAACGTATTGTAATTTTTGCGTCCGGTAGTGGAAGTAATGCTGAAAATTTAATTAAGTTTTTTCACAACAGCGATAATGCGTCTGTTATCCAAATACTATGTAACAATCCTCATGCCAAAGTTTTAGATCGTGCAAAACGGCTAAATATTAGCGCACTATCGTTTAATAAAGTAGCATTTACAAAAACTGAAGATGTACTTAATATTCTTAAAGCTTCTCAACCAGATTTAATTGTTTTGGCGGGTTTTTTATGGAAGTTCCCCGAAAATATTTTAAATGCATTTCCTAATAAAGTTATTAATGTACATCCTGCGTTATTACCAAAATATGGAGGAAAAGGCATGTATGGAAAGCATGTACATAAGGCTATAGTAGCCAATAACGAAACTAAAACAGGTATTACAATACATTATGTAAATGAAAATTACGACGAAGGTGCTATTATTTTTCAAGCTGAATGTGATGTGATACCAAATGATACTGCAGATGACGTTGCAGCAAAAATTCATGAGTTGGAGATGGAACATTTTCCAAAGGTGGTAGAAAAATTATTAAGAAAATAAATATTATTTGTAGTGAAGTGAAGCTTCTCTAGGTTTTAATATTATTAAAGTTTTTAGTCGTTTCTCCTTCTGAATGACAGTAAATAGTTAGTTTAAGAAAATTTATATTGAGATCTTGAGACAAGTTCAGGATGACAACAATGGGATCTAAGAAAAAACAAAAATACTATACCGTTTGGAAAGGCCACCATACTGGCGTTTTCGAATCGTGGGCAGATTGTAAAGCACAAATCGCAAATTTTGATGGCGCACAGTACAAATCTTTTTCTACGTTTGAAGCCGCTAAAAAAGCACTTAAAGGCAATTACAAAGATTATATAGGTAAACGTAAAACGTTTACTTCCGAACTTTCTGAAGCACAACTTAAAAAAATAGGACAACCCAATTATAATTCAATTTCGGTTGATGCCGCATCTTCTGGAAATCCAGGAAAGATGGAATACCGCGGTGTAGATACAAAAACAAAAAAACAACTCTTTACACAAGGACCTTTTGCAGAAAGCACAAATAATATAGGAGAATTTCTAGCCATTGTTCATGGTTTAGCATTGCTTAAAAAAAATAATAGCAACCGCATTATTTATACAGACTCTAGAACTGCTATGAGCTGGGTTAGAAAAAAAAACTGTAATACCAAACTACAACGTACAGCAAAAAACAAACCAGTTTTTGATTTGGTAGATCGTGCTGTAGAATGGTTAAAAACCAACACCTACAATACTGTTATAGTAAAATGGGAAACCAAAGCTTGGGGTGAAATACCTGCCGATTTTGGTAGAAAATAATTTTAAATTATTGTAATGAAAGCGAACACATAGCAACTAAGTTCTTAAATTATTGCTATGAAAAACTTTTGCGCTTCACTCCTATTTTTATTATGCTTTACCTCAAGTTACTGTCAAAACCATTGGCAATTAAAAAAAGACACAAATGGTATTAAAATATACATTAGAAGCATACCCGACTCTAATTTTAATGAGTATAAAGCAAACACTACATTAAATACATCGCTACATACTGTACTACAAGAACTACTTAGTGCACCAAAATACAACGCAAACACTGCCAAATCTGGGGTAAGCTATTACGTAAAACAAATAGCTGAAAATCAACATCTTTTTTATGTTAAAAAAGATTTACCTTGGCCTTTAAAAGACAGAGACATCATAACACTGCTAACGGTTAAAACCTTAGATGATAATAGCACAAAACTTACTTTAGAAGCACTACCTACCGCACTATCAGAACATAAAAATACAGTGCGAATTAAAACTCTTATGGGCTATTGGCTTTTAGAAAACCAAAACAATAAAACCAAAATAACACAACAACTATTTTTAAATCCAGAAGGTACTATACCACCTTTTGTTTCAAATTTATTATTGGTTAAAGGCCCTTTTAATACATTTTTAGCACTTAAAAAACTAGAAAAACAAAATACTTAAAACACGATACACAGATAATACAATTATTTATTTCTAAAGATTACAAAAGACTTATATTTGTAACCAAAATTTAGTCCTTTATATGAGTAAATTAGTAATTGTTGGTACAGTAGCCTTTGATGCTATTGAAACACCATTTGGTAAAACCGACAAAATTCTAGGTGGAGCTGCCACCTACATTGGCCTTTCGGCATCTCATTTTGATGTAGATGCTACACTTGTCTCTGTTGTTGGAGGAGATTTTCCTGAAACATATTTAAACTTACTTTCTGATAAAAATTTAGACACTTCGGGTATTGAAGTTGTTAAAGATGGTAAAACCTTTTTTTGGAGTGGGCGCTACCACAACGATATGAACTCGCGTGACACCTTAGCTACAGAATTAAATACTCTTGCAGATTTTAATCCTGTTGTGCCAAAAAACTATACCGATGCTGATGTGGTAATGCTAGGTAATTTACATCCTTTAGTGCAGGCTAGTGTTTTGGACCAAATGACTGTAAAGCCAAAATTAGTTATTCTAGACACCATGAATTTTTGGATGGATTGCGCTCTAGATGATTTATTAAATGTGATAAAACGTATAGATGTTATTACTATTAATGATGAAGAAGCTAGACAGTTAACAGGAGAATATGCATTAGTAGCCGCTGCAAAGAAAATTCATAAAATGGGTCCTAAATATGTGGTGATAAAAAAAGGAGAACACGGCGCATTATTATTTAATGACGACAATGTATTTTTTGCACCAGCTTTACCTTTAGAAGAAGTTTTTGATCCTACAGGAGCAGGAGACACCTTTGCCGGAGGATTTGCTGGATACTTAGCACAAACCAATAACATCTCTTTTGAAAACATGAAAAATGCTGTAATATATGGCTCAACCCTAGCATCGTTTTGTGTAGAAAAGTTTGGTACAGAGCGCATGCAACATGTATCAAAAAACGACGTAGAAAAGCGTTTGCTGCAATTTAAAGCACTAACGCAATTTGATATAAAATTAACATAAACAAGCACACTCTAAACGAGTGTGTTTTTGTTTAATATATTTATTTAGTTCCGCGAAAGCGAAATAACAACAATTACAAAAATGAGCGATGCTTTAAAACATGAATGCGGAATTGCACTCATAAGACTAAAAAAACCATTAGAGTACTACAAAAAAAAGTATGGAAGTGCATTTTATGGGGTAAATAAAATGTACCTTATGATGGAAAAACAGCATAACCGCGGACAAGATGGTGCTGGTTTTGCAAGCATTAAATTGGATACTAAACCAGGTGAACGCTACATAAGCAGAGTGCGCTCTATAGCACAACAACCCATTCAAGATATTTTCGATCAAATAAATGAGCGTATTAATACTGAGTTTAAAAATAACCCAGAATACAATGATGATGTTGCACTTCAAAAAAAGAACATACCGTATATAGGTGAGCTATTTTTAGGGCATGTGCGTTATGGTACTTTTGGTAAAAATAGTGTAGAAAGTGTACATCCTTTTTTAAGACAAAACAACTGGATGCACAGAAACTTAATTATGGCAGGAAATTTTAACATGACCAATGTTAAAGAACTGTTTAGAAACTTAATTGAGCTTGGGCAGCACCCAAAAGAGTATACAGATACTATAACGGTTATGGAAAAAATTGGTCATTTTTTAGACGATGCCGTTAGCAAAATTTATAAAGATTTAAAAAAAGAAGGTTATAACAAACAACAAGCCTCTCCTTTAATTGCAGAGCGTCTTAAAGTTTCTAAAATATTAAAACGTGCTGCTAAAAATTGGGATGGCGGTTACGCTATGGCAGGATTAATTGGTCATGGCGATGCTTTTGTATTAAGAGATCCAGCGGGTATAAGACCTTGCTATTACTATAGTGATGATGAAATTATTGTAGTAGCTTCAGAACGTCCCGTAATTCAAACTGTATTTAATGTAAAGTTTGAAGATGTAAACGAGTTACCTCCAGGACATGCTATAATTACCAAAAAATCTGGAGAATTTAACATTAAGAAAATTTTAGAACCTTTAGAAAGAAAAGCATGCTCGTTTGAGCGTATTTATTTTTCTAGAGGAAGTGATGCCGAAATTTACCAAGAACGTAAAATGCTTGGTAAGCTTTTAATGCCTAAAGTTATAGAGGCTATAGATGGTGATTTAAAAAATTCGGTTTTCTCCTATATTCCTAATACTGCAGAAACATCATTTTATGGTATGATAGAAACTGCAGAATCTGAACTTAATAAAAAGAAAACTGCTACAATTTTAAATGGGCAACGTAATATTTCGGCAGATAAGGTTACTGAAATTTTATCTGAGCGTATACGTGTTGAAAAAATTGCTATTAAAGATGTTAAACTAAGAACTTTTATAACGGAAGATAGTAGTCGTGATGACTTGGTTGCGCATGTTTACGACATTACTTATGGCGTAATAAAACCAAATGATAATTTGGTAATTATAGATGATAGTATTGTACGTGGTACAACACTTAAAAAAAGTATTTTAAAAATGCTTGATCGTTTGGGCCCTAAGCGTATTGTAGTAGTATCGTCTGCACCACAAATTCGTTATCCAGATTGTTACGGTATAGATATGGCGCGTCTTGAAGATTTAGTAGCATTTAGAGCTGCTTTGGCTTTATTAAAAGACCACAATAAATATCATATAGTACAAGATGTTTACAAAAAATGTAAAGCACAAAAAGATTTTGAAGATAAGAACGTGCAGAACTATGTAAAAGAAATCTACGACCCATTTACTGATGACGAAATTTCGTTAAAAATATCAGAACTATTAAGTGACTCTTCTATTAATGCAGAAGTAAAAATATTATTTCAACCGGTTAAAAACTTGCACAAGGCTTGTCCGGACAATTTAGGCGATTGGTATTTTACTGGGAATTATCCTACTGATGGAGGTAACCGTGTAGTAAACAGAGCATTCCTTAATTTTTACGAAGGCAATAAAGAAAGGGCATATTAATTATTAATTTGATAAAATTAAGTGCGGTTTAACCGTAACTATTGCTTTTAGTCTGATAAATGAGCAATTCATCTAATAAATATTCTGATTATCTGAAATAGACATAAATTAGTACCACCATAACATAAGTAGGTTAAGTTCATGGTAGATTTGGGGCAAAAAAAGGTGAACGACTGTTCGCCTTTTTTTATACGCTGTAATGAACAATGTGGTAATAGGTTTACGTTATAAAAAACCTTGTATTTCTTTTTAAAATTACCATTCATCTTATATTTGATATTGTAGTTTCCTTTAAGCCAATTTATAAGTAGTTCAGCCAAAATATTTTCGCAGGCTTTAGTATCCACATATATTTGAACCACCATAACATAAGTAGGTTAAGTTTATGGTAGATTTGGGGCAAAAAGGTGAACTATCTAGTTCACCTTTTTCATTTTAGGGCATTAGCATTATTCGCTTTTTTTAGATTTATATTTCTCTTTTTCATTTTAGCGCTACAATAGTATCTAAATATATATAGTACTATACTTTAAAACTAACAGTAATTGTTGGTGAGATAATGGCTTTTGCGGATGGGCGCGTTAGGGATTGCAGCGGCATCCTTTTTGCGGAGCCATTAAAGACGGATTTGTCCAAGTATGTACAATTAGTCTCAAGTGGATAAGATCCCGAAACGAGTTCGGGACTGCTTCGCAGAAAGATATAGCGGAAAGCCCGACCCGACAGGGTAACGCCAAAAAAAAAGCAAGCCCAAAAAGAGCTTGCTAAATTATTTAAGTTACTGTAAGCGTTTTACTTTGCTTCAGCGTAACGTTTTTCTACTTCGTTCCAGTTAATTACATTAAAAAATGCATTAATATAATCTGGACGACGGTTTTGGTAGTTTAAGTAATACGCATGTTCCCACACATCTATACCTAATATTGGTGTACCACCACAGCCTACTCCTGGCATTAACGGATTGTCTTGATTTGGTGAAGAACACACCTCTACCTTACCACCTTTGTGCACGCATAACCAAGCCCAACCTGAACCAAAACGTGTAGCTGCAGCCTTAGAAAATGCATCCATAAAGTTTTCTTTAGAACCAAATTCTGCATCAATTGCATCTTTTAATTCTCCTGAAAGGTAACCTTTACCTTCTGGATTCATAACACTCCAAAATAAGGAGTGGTTGAAGAAACCGCCACCGTTATTTCTAACAGCACCGTTGTTCATATCTAAATTAGTTAGAATCTCTTCAATAGATTTTCCATCTAAATCAGTCCCTTCAATAGCTGCGTTTAATTTACTTGTATATCCTGCGTGATGTTTAGAATGGTGTATTTCCATTGTTCTTGCATCTATATGAGGTTCTAACGCATCGTATGCATAACCTAATTCTGGTAATCTAAAAGCCATAATTATTTTGTTTAATGTATTAATATTTAATTTTAACAAAGTTAGACATAAAAGGCATCAATTAAAAATAATATATTGTTATGAACTCATTGATAGTTTTTATCTTGTAAGCAAATTTAAACATGAAAAAACCAAGTGCTTTTACCATATATAATGCATCTGCTGGCAGCGGTAAAACTTATACGCTTGTAAAATCGTATTTGGCTATAGTACTTGGCTCAGAAAATATTGGTGCTTTTAAACGCATTTTGGCTATTACATTTACAAACAAAGCCGTAGCAGAAATGAAGGGTAGAATTATTGATACGCTTAAAGCTTTCTCTGATGTTTCTATTTTACAGCATTTAAATGATGCTATGTTTACTGATCTTTGTGCAGAATTAAACATGTTGCCTGAAGCACTTCACCGTAAATCAAAATTAGTTTTGGATACTATTGTCCATAATTATGCTGCTTTTGACGTATCTACCATTGATGGTTTTACGCATAGAGTTATTAGAACATTTGCATACGATTTAAAATTGCCTTTAAATTTTGAGGTAGAGCTAGACCAAGATGCTTTGTTAAACGAAGCTGTGGATAGCCTAATAAACCGAGCTGGAAATGATAAACAGCTTACCAATATTTTAGTAGATTTTGCTATAGAGAAGGCCGATGATGATAAGAGTTGGGATGTGTCTTTAGATTTTAACCGTATCGCCAAACTACTGGTTAAAGAAAATGACATGCCGTTTATTGAAACGCTTAAAAATAAATCTTTAGAAGATTTTAAAGTATTAAAACAATTACTAAAAACAAAAATAAACGAAACCGAAACAATTGTAAAAACTAAAGCAAATACTGCGCTAACCCTTATTGCAGAATCTGGTCTAGAGCATTCCAATTTTTCTCGTGGCACACTGCCTAATCATTTTAAAAAAGCGGCAAACCTTGAGTTTTATCGTTTGTATGATAACAAATTAGAAGCACACATTACCGAAAGAAAAAAAATTTATACAAAAACCTTAGATGCAACACTGGCAAGTACTATAGATGGTATTCTTCCTGAGATAGAAGTTATCTATAAAACCTTAAAAGCCAATGTGTTTCATTTAAAGTTTTTAAACGCTTTTTATAAAAATGTCACACCATTATCGGTTTTAAACGCTATTAATAAAGAATTAACGGTGTTAAAAGAAGACCAAAACAAACTATTGATTTCTGAATTTAACACCATTATAAGCGAGGAGATTAAAGACCAACCCACGCCTTTTATTTACGAGCGTATTGGCGAAAAATTTAAACATTATTTTATTGATGAGTTTCAAGACACCTCGATAAAACAATGGGGTAATTTGGTACCACTACTGGATAGCGCTGTATCTAGCCAAGGTGGAAGCGTAATGTTGGTAGGCGACGCTAAACAGGCAATTTACCGCTGGCGTGGTGGAAAAGCAGAACAGTTTATGGCGTTGTTTAATTTAAAGGCGCGTCCGTTTTTTATGGAGCAAAAGGTGTATAACTTAGAAACCAACTATAGAAGTTACGAGCAAATTATCACCTTTAATAATGAACTGTTCAAATTTATAGCCAACACTATTTTTAAAAATGATGATTACGCACAACTGTATAATAATGCACATCAAAACACTACCGACAAAAAAGGAGGTTATGTGGCGTTATCGTTTCTTGATATAGATAAAGAAGATGATAGA
Organism: uncultured Flavobacteriaceae bacterium; assembly: GCA_937923515.1. Taxonomy (GTDB): domain Bacteria; phylum Bacteroidota; class Bacteroidia; order Flavobacteriales; family Flavobacteriaceae; genus Jejuia. Next base: position 222 of record CALDUF010000011.1, on the reverse strand, counting down.
GACACAGTATTTACAGCTAAGGTATTAGATACCATAAATACGTGTATAGATAATGGCTTTACCTTTGCAGATATTACCGTTTTAGTACGAAAGAAAAAAGAAGGTGTTGCTATTGCAAATTATTTGAGTGAAAACGACATTCCAATTTTATCTTCAGAAACCCTATTAGTTGCAAATGCACCTCAAGTACTTTTTGTAAACAACATTTTAAAATTACTTACA
>CALDUF010000010.1 GCA_937923515.1 uncultured Flavobacteriaceae bacterium | reverse complement strand
CAAATCTATGAGTTTTGAGGCTCGTGAAAAGTTGAAAAAAATTCAACCTACAACCGTATCTCAAGCATCAAGAATTAGCGGGGTGTCACCAAACGATATTTCTGTTTTATTGGTTTATATGGGGCGGTAGTTTAACGTTCCACGTGGAACATATTCTTTTTTGTCATTCTGAAATTGATTCAGAATCTATTTTAAATGAAAAATACATCTGTTTTTTTAACCGTAAAAGACCACTCCGTTTCAGGAGAGGAATTTGAATTAATTCAAAATTCAGAATACGGTTTTCTAGAAACCACACCTCAACCACCTTCAGATAAATTACCTGGTTATTATCAAAGCGAAGACTATATTTCTCATACAGATTCTAAAAGAAATCTATTTGAAAAAGCCTATCACGTAGTTAGAAGTATTTCTCTAAAAAAGAAATTAAACCTAATTAATTCATATGCCTCACAAGAGAAAAACCTTTTAGATGTTGGATGTGGTACAGGAGATTTTTTAGAAATAGCTCAACAAAATAATTGGCACGTTTCAGGAATTGAACCAAATGAGAAAGCTAGAAATATTGCCAATAAAAAAACAAATAATACAGTTTTTAAAACAGACCAACTGTTAAAGTTTGAATCCAACAGTTTTGATGTTATTACATTATGGCACGTATTAGAGCATTTGCCAAATTTAGAAGAACAGATGGCTACGTTTAAAACACTTTTAAAACCAAATGGCACGTTAATAATCGCGGTGCCTAATTATAAAAGTTTTGATGCCATACATTACAAACAGTTTTGGGCAGCGTATGACGTTCCAAGGCACCTTTGGCATTTTAATAAAGCATCCATTTCAAAACTAGTAGCCAAGTTTAATTTTAAGGTTGATAGAATTAAACCCATGTGGTTTGATGTATTTTATGTAAGCTTGCTTTCTGAAAAATATAAAACAGGAACCATGCGTCCTGTTAAAGGATTTTACATTGGTATGTTATCAAATCTAAAAGCATTACGCTCGAAAGAAGCCTCATCTTTAATTTATACTATTAAAAACACTTAAATTGCATTTGCAACACCGCTGTGCTTTATTCAGCACACTAAACCCGGCAAAGGTTAGGTTAAAAATTAAATGCGCTTAAAACGCTTTATTTAGCTTCATTTTTAATAGATAATTCTTATTCTAATTTTAAATAATTATAATTATTCCTTATAAGTTAAAATCCAAACAATTAAAGGTTTCAATTTCTGATACTTTATTACATTTGTGCCGATTCGAAAAAAAATCAATTCAAACCTAAAACCTAAATAAATGAAAAACATATGTTATGTTCTAATGCTACTACTAATTGTTGTATCGTGTCAAAAACCAAATAAAATTGGATATGTAGATAATGGTACAGTTATAAACGATTACCAAGCAAAAAAAGATGTAGAAGCTAGATTTAAAACTAAGGAAGCCAGTTTTACTAAAAAATTTGATAGTATCGATAATGCGTTTCAAATAGATGTTCAAAAATTTCAAGTAAGTGCAAGATCGATGTCTCAAAAAAAGGCCGAAGCACGCTACCAAGAGTTAGGGCAGCTTAAGCAAATTAACGATCAGCAAAAGCAACAAGAAGCGCAACAATTAACGCAAGAATTTCAAACAGAAATTGACACGCTTATAGTTAGGGTTAAAAATTTTGTAAAAGACTACGGTAAGAAAAACGGATACACCTATATTTTAGGCACAAGCGATGCGGCTGCGTCTGTACTTTACGGTACAGATGATAACGATTTAACGCAAACAATTCTAGATGCGCTAAATGCAGAATATAAAAAGGAATAAACGCGTTTATAACACTTAAATATTTGAAAGTCAATCTATTAGGTTGACTTTTTTTATTTCAAAACAAACGTTTGGTAGAACTTTTAGTCTGCTTTCTTATGCAATAATCGTGTTAATTTAATCGACAAATCGGTTAAAATAATCTTAGAATTACCATTGCGTTCAATATGGTAAATAGCATCCTGTAGTTCGTTGCTAATATCCATAATGTTGTTACCATGTATAAATGGCGCAAATTTTTCTAGCTGAAACGTTTCGGTTTTAGGCTCAAAAAACACCAAATCGGTAGCATTATAATTCAGTAATAAGGCCTGCCTAAAAAAGTCTAAACAAAAATTTAAAAACTGCTTTTGCGTTTCACGTCCTGTTTTAGCAATATCCTCACTCCATGAAATTAAATCATGAATTGCCGCCTTGTTACCTTTGGCTTTAAAGGCACTTCTAATCCAAAAAATAAACCAAGTTTCAAACTGTGTATCCTCAGAATCGTGATATACCAAATCGCAAGCTTTGTTAAAATTACCATTAGCTTGGTGCGCAATTTTTGTGGCAATAGGTGCTTCTAAATTGTAGTTTTTTATAATAGCATCTGTAATCACAGCTTCTGCTAACGGCGGAAAATGTAAAATTTGGCAACGCGAGCGTATCGTGTTTATAATTTGCTCCTCATCCTCGGCAATCAACAAAAAAATCGTTTTGTTGGGCGGCTCCTCAATCAATTTCAACAACTTATTAGCACAAGCCGTATTCATTTTTTCAGCCATCCAAATCAGCATCACCTTATAACCACCTTCGTAAGATTTTAAGGTTAACGATTTTACAATCTCATGCGCCTCGTCCACACCAATTTGCCCCTGTTTATTATCCACACCAAGCAATTTGTACCAATCAAACAAATTGCCATAAGGTTGCTCGTTTAGTAATTGCCGCCATTCTTCTAAATAAAAACTAGACACAGGCTTGCTTTTCACCTTATCGCTGGTAGTTACCGGAAATGCAAAATGCAAATCTGGGTGCGATATGTGCGTAAATTTAAGATTGCACGCGGCGTTACCAGAAGTATTTTCGCCACCGCTATTACCGCACAAAATATACTGCGCATAAGCAATAGCCATGGGCAAAGTGCCGCTTCCTTCAGGGCCAACAAACAACTGCGCATGCGGTATGCGGCCATTATCGGCACTTGTAGTTAAGTGCGCTTTAATATGTTCTTGCCCTAAAACGTCTTGAAACAGCATCGCACAAAAGTAAAGCAATTTTTTAAATATTTTGGGCGTTCCCTGCGCTCATACCTACAAGGTTTTTAGAAACCTTGCAGGATCGCTT
>CALDUF010000009.1 GCA_937923515.1 uncultured Flavobacteriaceae bacterium | reverse complement strand
ATTACAAAATAGTTTACAAAACCGAAGGTAGAACGTTTGTAGAATTTATTTAGTAATACTAATTAACTCAAAATTATAAAGAGTGGGCAAAATGCCCACTCTTTTTGTTTTGAATAATTTGAGATGTCTCCTTTAAAGGCTTCAAGCAAATTGCAATTAAGCTTTGGTATACTTATATCCTTAAATATTTTAGTCTATCTAGTTTCTCACTTAATTATTTAATTGTTGCGCTATTTTTTATTCACCTCGCCACTTGTGCAGTAGCGCGAATTTGAGCCCAAAAAATCAACGTCCAGGAAACTCAGCTTTTCGTTTTTCTAAAAACGCTGTTGTACCTTCTTTAAAATCTTCTGTACCAAAGCAATTGCCAAATTTGGTAATTTCAGTATGGTAACCGTTTACACCTGTTTTAAAATTTGCATTTACGGCTTTAATAGCGGCGCTAATAGCAACGGTAGAGTTTTTGGTAATTTTTGCGGCGAGTGTTTTGCATAATTCTAACAGTTCCTCTTGGGGTACTACATGGTTTACTAAGCCATAACTTAAGGCTTTGTTAGCATCAATCATACTTGCTGTCATAATAAGTTCTAACGCGCGCCCTTTTCCCACCAATTGAGTTAAACGCTGCGTACCACCATAACCAGGAATAACGCCCAGAGATACTTCTGGTAAGCCCATTTTAGCAGTATTGCTTGCTACTCTAAAATGGCAAGCCATAGCCAGTTCCAAACCGCCGCCAAGTGCAAAACCATTTATTGCGGCAATTACAGGAGTAGACAGGTTTTCTACAAAATCAAAGAGTAATTTTTGTCCGTTTGCAGCTAAATGCATGCCTTTTTCTACACTGTAGTTTGCAAATTCGCTAATATCGGCTCCTGCTACAAATGCTTTTTCGCCACTGCCTGTTACTATAATTACTTTTGTGTTATCATCTGTATCAGCAGTTTTAAACGCTTCGTGTAATTCTTGTATGGTGTCTTGGTTTAGAGCATTTAGTTTTTTTGGGCGGTTAATTGTAATAATGGTAACCTGTTCTTCTAAATTTACAGTTAAGTTGTTATACATTTTATATGGTTTTTTAAGACGATTTATCTTTTGGAAACACCACTTTAAACACAGTACCCTTATCTGCCTCAGTAGTAAAGGAAATAGTGCCTTTATAAGTTTCTACAATATTTTTAACCATAGCCAAACCTAAACCCATGCCGCTTGTTTTGGTGGTGAATTTTGGTTCGAATATTTTGTTTCTGTTTTCCTTGGTAATGCCCGATCCGTTATCTGCTACGGTAATAATTACGTTGTTTTTGTCTTCTCCCACATGTACTAAAACGTTTGGTGTTTTATCTTCTGGAATAGCTTGTATGCCGTTTTTAACCAAATTGGTAACAACTCTTATTAATTGGGTTCTATCAAATTCTGCAATAGTTTCTTTATGATCTGAAGTGAATACAATATAGTCTTCGTTAAATATATCAAGCGCTAGTTTGGTAATTGCAACAACATTAAGTGTTTCGTTTTGTTGTGCTGGCATTTTTGCAAAGTTTGAAAATGCTGATGCTATAGAGCTCATGGTATCAATTTGTTGAATAAGTGTTTTGCTATACTCGTCTACTTTCTTATTGATATTTTCGTCTTTAGGATCAAACTTTCTTTGAAAATTTTGCACTGTAAGACGCATTGGTGTTAACGGGTTTTTAATTTCGTGCGCCACTTGTTTTGCCATTTCTCTCCAGGCTTGTTCGCGTTCGCTACGTGCAAGTTGTACGGCACTTTCTTCTAACTCATCAATCATGCTATTGTACGAATCAATTAAAGTTGAAATTTCTTGGCTAGAATCTTCTATCACAATTTTTTGATTGCGTTTTTCTAATCGTGTGGCTATAATTTTATCGCTAATGGTTTTTAAAGATTTGGTAATATATTTTGATAGAAAAAAAGCAATGGCAATAGCAATGATTAATACAAATAAATAGGCGATACCCAAGCGTCCTAAAAACTCATTAAGCTCTTTAGATAGAAAATCGTCGCGCTCTAAATACGGAAGATTTAAAATAGCTAATGGCTTAGACCTATTATCGTATATAAAGATGTAGGAGGATTGGTATGTGAGTCCGTTTTCAGTAAGTTTATCTACATAACGATGGTCTGCGGTATTTGCAATAGCATCTAAAATATGAGGGGCTATAGATTTGTCTTCTTCGTCAGGTTTTAAATCGGCTTTAGAGGTGATAAGTAAATTGCCTTCTAAATCGTAAAGGTTTACTTGTAGTTTATGAATGTCGGCAATATTGCTTATTTCGTCTTTAAATATTAAAGGGATGTTTCTGGTTTTTACTTCCCAAGTATTTTGCCTGCCATTTAGCACCCGTTTTAGGTGTGTTTTTATGTTTTGCTCTTTACGGTTAAGGCGTTGTGTGTGATAATCGGTAGTTTCTTCGTTATATTGGTATATGGCTACTGCAGCAATAAATACTGAAGCGATGAGTACCAGCACTATCATTACTATAAAAATACGGGTACGTAAAGAAAGTTTTTTTAATTTCATCTGCAAGATGTTGTTGCCAATTTAATATGGCTTTTTAAAAAAGTTAATGGACTAAAGATAGCAATAATCGCACCAAAGAGTCTACAGAAAATTTCAAATAACAAAACTTAAAACACTAATAACTATTTGTATCATAGTATTAGGTATTATTAAAAAAGGGGTTTTGCTTTTGATTGTATACTCAATACAACTTTTTCTTAGAAAATATACGAACTAAAGTTAGCAAAAACCTTTTAATTTGGTGTAGAAATAACTCTAGCGGATAGCTGCGTTAGGGATTGCAGTGGAAATCCTTTTTGTGAGGCACGAATAAAAAGATTGCAACGAAAAGCCCGACCCCTTGTGGGTAACGCCCAAAGAATTTAAGCTTCTGGATTTTTGTTTCGGATGTTTTTATAGAGTTTGAATCCTAGCATAATAAGTACGCCTAGAATGAAAATGCCAATAACGCCCCAAATCCAGTTAATGGCACTTTTTAGGATGACTAGAAAGATGACTGCAAATAGGATGAAGGTGGCGCCCTCGTTCCAAATACGCATGTAGTTTGATGATTTTTTTACCACATCGTTTTGCAATTGTTTGAAATAGTGATGTGTTTTTATGTGATACATAAATAGCAGTAAAACGAAACCTAATTTTACTTGCATCCAAGGCATGTAAAATAGTGTTGGGTTGATATAGAATAGGCTTAAGCCAAAAATTAATGCTAGTATTGCTGAGGGCCATGTGATGATAAACCACAGGCGTTTTGCCATAAGTTTTAGTTGTTTGCCTAAAATTTCTTTTTCGGGCGCGGGTTTATGGTATGCTTCTATTTGGTATACAAAAAGCCGCGGAATGTAGAACAAACCCGCAAACCAGGTGATTACAAATATGAGATGAAATGCTTTTAAATAGAAGTATGCCATT
>CALDUF010000008.1 GCA_937923515.1 uncultured Flavobacteriaceae bacterium | reverse complement strand
TTGCGTTTTGCGCAGCACAGAACATTTAAAACCTTTTTTAAACGTATTTGTAGGTTTGCTGAATTCTATTGGAGAGAAAAACATAATTAAAAGATAGTTGCCAACACAAAAAAATATTAGAAATACTAACGCAGCAATACTATTATTTAAAATAAAATCTAAACTACCTGTTTGTTTATAGTGGTATAATGCAAAAATTAGTACGCTATAGGGAACAGCAGCAAATATGCCGCAAAATATAGCATAAACCGTAGAGGGTTTAAATTTATAGCCAGCATTGGTTTTAGTAAGTACATGAGTCTCAAAGTTTGCGCCACCTTTTGCTAAAGGCTTTCTAGAAACACGTCTCTTAATAGACTCAATACCATGAGTTTTAGACACTATAGTTTGTCTTTTAAATATCTCCCAGTTTCAGAAGCTTTTACTTTAACTACAGCCTCAGGAGTACCAAAAGCAATTAGATGTCCGCCATTTTCGCCACCTTCGGGTCCTAGGTCAATAATATAGTCAGCGCATTTAATTAATTCTAAGTTATGTTCTACTACAATGATAGAATGGCCTTTTGCAATTAACGCATTAAATGACTTTAGTAACTTTTGAATATCATGAAAGTGCAATCCAGTAGTAGGTTCATCAAAAATAAAAAGGGCTTTATCTTTAGTATTACCTTTTCCTAGAAAAGTAGCCAGTTTTATACGTTGCGCTTCACCTCCTGAAAGGGTAGAAGAGCTTTGCCCCAAAGTAACATAACCCAAGCCAACGTCTTGTAGTGGTTGTAGTTTATTCTTTATTTTATCTTGTTCATTTTCTTTAAAAAACGCAATAGCATCGTCTATCGTTAAATTTAAAATATCATCAATGGTTTTGCCTGCAAAAGTAACTTCTAGCACCTCTTTTTTAAAGCGTTTGCCTCCGCATGTTTCACATTCTAAATGTACATCGGCCATAAATTGCATTTCAATGGTAACTTCACCTTCGCCTTTACAAGTTTCACAACGCCCACCATCTACATTAAACGAAAAATGTTTTGCTTGGTAGTTTCTAATTTTACTTAATTTTTGTTTAGAATATAAGGCGCGTATATCGTCATAAGCCTTAATATAAGTTACAGGGTTAGAACGTGATGAACGGCCAATGGGGTTTTGGTCTATAAACTCAATGTGTTTTATATTACTAAAGTTACCCTCAAGTGATGAATATTGACCTGCTTTATCGCTAAAGTCGGTAAGTTTCTTTTGTAAAGCAGGGAATAAAATCTTTTTAACTAAAGTGCTTTTGCCGCTGCCAGAAACCCCTGTAATTACAGTTAACATTTCTAAAGGGAAGCTAACATCAATATTTTTTAAGTTATTCTCTCTAGCGCCTTTTATGTCTACATGGTATTTAGAAGTTCTTCTTGTTTTAGGTATTTCAATCTTTAAACTTTCATTTAAATATTGTGCGGTTAGAGATGTAGATGCTAAAATCTCATTGTAAGTGCCTTTAGCTACCACCTGCCCGCCAAAAGTACCAGCCTTAGGACCAATATCTATAATATTTCCTGCAGCTTTCATAATATCTTCATCATGTTCAACTACAATTACGGTATTGCCTAAATCTCGTAATGATTCTAATACAGAAATTAAACGCTCAGTATCTTTAGGATGCAAGCCTATACTTGGTTCATCAAGAATATACATAGACCCTACCAAACTACTGCCTAACGAGGTTGCCAAATTTATACGTTGGCTTTCACCACCAGAAAGTGTATTAGATTTTCTATTTAGAGTAAGATAATCTAACCCTACATTAGCAAGAAATGACAATCTGTTTTTAATTTCTTTTAAAAGCCGATTAGCAATTTGTGTATCGTACCCATTTAGTTCTAGCGCATCAAAAAACGGGATTAGTTTTTTTATAGGCATTTCTACCAAATCGGTTAAGGTAACACCGCCTATTTTTACATAATTAGCTTCGGGGCGTAAGCGTTTGCCATTACAGGTTTTACATTTTGTTTTGCCGCGGTAGCGCGAAAGCATTACGCGATTTTGTATTTTATAGGCTTTAGATTCTAACTCTGCAAAAAAGGAACTTAAACCTTCAAAATACTGATTACCATCCCAAATTAACTGCTTTTGTTTTGCCGATAATTCAAAATAGGGCTTATGTATTGGAAAATTAAATTTATGAGAATTATTAACCAATTGCTCTTTATACCAGCTCATGCTTTCGCCACGCCAAGGAAAAATGGCGCTTTCGTATACCGAAAGCCCTGTGTTTGGTATCACCAAATCCTCATCAATACCAATAATATCGCCGTAACCTTCACACTTAGGGCAAGCCCCGTAAGGATTATTAAAACTAAAAAGATGCACATTAGGTTCTAAAAACGATATACCATCCAATTCAAACTTATTACTAAAATGCTGTTGTTTAGTATCGTTTAAATTTCCGATAATACATTCGCCTTTACCTTCAAAAAATGCCGTTTGTATGGCATCTGCTAATCGGTTTTTAAAATCTTCATCATGTTTTACAATAATTCTGTCTACCACCAATAAAACAGTCTCGTTTTCTAGAGAAGTTTCTATATCGTCAATTCTTACTACGTTATCATTATGCTTAACTCTAGCGTAACCTTGTTGTTTTAGCGTTTTTAGTTTATCTGCCATGGTACGTCCTTCTTCCAGATAAATAGGCGCTAGGAGTAGGAGTTTTTCACGTTCGGCAAACGCCATGATATGTTGTAATACATCACCAACTGTATTTTTTTTAACCACATTACCAGATACTGGCGAGTACGTTTTACCTATTCTCGCAAAAAGTAATTTTAAATAATCATAAATCTCAGTAGTTGTGCCAACCGTAGAGCGTGGGTTTGTAGAATTTACTTTTTGTTCTATAGCAATAGCAGGAGCAATACCCTTTATATAATCAACCTTTGGTTTATTTAAACGTCCTAAAAATTGCCTTGCATAACTAGATAAACTCTCTACATAACGCCGTTGTCCCTCCGCATACAAGGTGTCAAACGCTAAACTAGATTTTCCAGAACCAGATAAACCAGTAATTACCACCAATTCATTTCTAGGAATTACAACATCAATGTTTTTTAGATTGTGCAGTTTTGCACCTTTAATAATAATATTTTCTTTAGGATTTACTTCAGAAAGTTCAGTATTCATAGGCTTTTAAAGGGATATTTTGCAAAGATACTATAACTAAATGAGCATAAAAAATGAAGTATAGTTAAGTAAAATGTTAAAAAAAGAAGATAATTTTTGCTTTTTAGGAACGATTCTTGTTATATTTGAATTCTCAACAAACCTTTAAAATACAAGCGTATAGCATAATATTACTTTTAAAACAGAATAACCCCCAAGCCTCGAAGTATCACTTCGTGCATTAAAAGTAAGTATTATGCAAAAAGAACTTATCACAGATGCTACTCTGGTTAGCAGCTACATTAAAGGAGAAGAAAGTGCTTTAGAAACACTCATTAAAAGGCACAAACAAAGAATTTTCAGTTTTATTTATTCTAAAGTTTACGATAGAGATATTGCAGAAGATATATTTCAGGATACATTTATCAAAGTTATTCGCACCCTAAAACGTGGTGCTTATAATGAAGAGGGCAAATTTTTACCGTGGACGATGCGTATTGCTCATAATTTGGTAATCGATTACTTTAGAAAAAGTAACAGAATGCCAAAATTCGATAATTCGGGTGAGTTCAGTATTTTTTCTGTATTAAGCGACAATGCCTTAAATGCAGAAAAAAGCATCATAAAAAATCAAGTAGAAACAGATGTAAGACGTTTGGTTGACGAGCTACCTGAAGATCAAAAAGAAGTGCTATTAATGCGTATTTATAACGACATGAGTTTTAAAGAAATCTCAGAGCGTACCGGTGTTAGCATCAATACAGCATTGGGGCGCATGCGTTATGCACTTATTAATTTAAGAAAAATAATAGACAAGTATAATATTGTTTTAACCAATTAAATAGTGGTATAACATAATTTTGGCATTTCCCTCCATGCCATTTTAGAACATTAAATACATATACGTTCTCGGGTCGGGCTTTACGTTATATCTTTTTAAGCGTTATGGCAAGAAGCCTGCGACGTAGCAATATGTAAAATTACAGTTTGCATACACATTTTGTGTTTGTAAATCTTAAAAAGGATGCCACTGCAATCCCTAATGCAGTTAGGTCTAGTTTACTAGTTATAGCTTAAGTTATATCTTAGTTATCGTTAAGAAAATATAGCCTTTAGTAACGTCTCACTAATAGGAAATACATTACCACACAATATATAAAAGTTTGTTGCGTTATTATTTTGAATTAACCCTTAAAATGATAAAATGGCAAAAATTTACTCTGAAAATTCTATTGAAAACACCAAAAATCTTAAGCCTAAAAACGAGACAGTTCAATTTATTTTAAACTACTCAAAAGCATTAAAGGTTGTAAACGGTAAAACCGAGAAGTACGAATTACTTCTTAATTAATACTAAAAAGTCCTGATTTGTGAGAATCAGGACTTTTTGTTTTTATAATACGCATTAATTACAGTTTTCCGCCCAATTGTTTTGGTGATTATATCCTTTTCTAAATCCCAACCACGTGCTGGAGAATATTCGCGTCCATACCAAATAATTTGAAGATGTAAATCGTTCCATAATTCTCTAGGAAATAAGCGTTTGGCATCCTTTTCGGTTTGTACCACGTTTTTACCATTGGTTAAATTCCAACGATACATTAAT
>CALDUF010000007.1 GCA_937923515.1 uncultured Flavobacteriaceae bacterium | reverse complement strand
TAGTCATTTATTTTTCCGAAAGAAAATTGAGATAAGGCCATGTCTAATATTACGTGTCCGTTGTTTCTAGGGATAGCAACAATAAATGGGTTATTGCCAATACGACTGTCTTTTCCGCCCCAAGGTGGCATATTAGGTTGGGTATTGGTAAACATGATGCTAATACAGCCTTGTTCTGCCGCTTGATTGCCATACGTGCCACCACGCATCCAATGATTGGTATTACGTAGTGCAACCAAACCCATACCGTGTTTTTTTGCCAATTTTACAGCTCTATTAGTACATAGTGTTGCATTAATAACGCCAGAACCATGGTTGCCATCCCAACGTTCTATACTGCCAAAGGTTTCTACCTGTTCAGCTTGCGCATCTATTTTAATAACTCCTTTCTTAATATATTCTATAAAAAGCGGTATGCGGTTAATACCATGAGAATTCACACCAACTAAAGAGCTTTCAGTATGGGCTTTAGCTATTACTCTGGCTTTTTCATAGGTAAAATTATAATCTAGAAGTAGTTGGTGAATTTCGTTTTCAATGGTTTGAGCAGGAATCCGTATGGTGTTTTTTGTCACTTTTATCAGGATTTAGGTGAAAATAAATGCAGTGTACAACCAAAATACTAAAGCTATGTTATATAACCAAAAAACAAAAGCTCTAGATGTGTCTAGAGCTTTTTGTATCTGTATACTTAAGTGCGTTTATTTTCGCATTACTTTTACATTCATCTCTTCAACTTTTTTGTCAGAAAGCGGCGAAGGCGAACCAAATAATAAATCTTCACTGGTTCCTGTTTTTGGGAATGCCATAACTTCTCTAATTGATGCTTTTTTCTCCAGAATCATCATTAATCTGTCTACACCCCAAGCAATACCGCCGTGTGGTGGCGCACCGTAATGAAATGCATTATACATGGTGCCAACACTTTTTAACATGTCCTCTTTATTGTAACCCATGTTTTTATAGGTAGCTTCTAAAATCTCTGGTTTGTGGGCACGTACAGAGCCACCGCCAATTTCATAACCATTCAATATTAAGTCGTATTGTTGTGCTATAATGCTGCCTATCTCGTTTTCTTTTCCGTTAATGTGTTTTTCAATATCATATACCGCAGGCATTGAGAATGGATTGTGTGTAAACGTCCAGTTACCTTCATCTGTTTTTTCAAACATGGGGAAGTCTACTACCCAGGCTGGTCGTAATTCTTTAGGGTTTATAAGCTTTAGCATTGCGCCCAATTCCTGTCTTACGGCATCTAAAGCTTTATTTGCAGTGTCATAATCTGCAGCAGAAAAGAATACAATATCACCTACTTGGGCGTTGGTGGTTTTAATAATGTTTTTGGCAATGTCTTCTCCTAAAAATTTAATGATGGGCGATTGTAAATCGTTTTCGTTAACAATAATATAGGCTAAACCACCTAAACCATGTTCTTGGGCAATGGTGGTTAATTTTTCTATTTGTCCTTTAGACAAACGCTTTTTTCCTTGCTCTTTAGCTGAAACTCTAATACATTTTACAATACCGCCTTCATCAATAGGTTTGCTAAATACTTGAAATGTGGTATCCTTAACAATTGTGGTAATATCTTGAAGTTTTAGGCCAAAACGCAAATCGGGCCTATCACAACCATAAAAATTCATAGCCTCTTTATAGGTGAGTACTTCAAACGGATGCAATATCCATTTTTTACCGTAAATTTTTGTTACTATGGTATTGAACATGTTTGTGTTCAAATCAATAATATCTTGCATACTGGCGTAAGCCATTTCAATATCAAGTTGGGTAAACTCTGGTTGTCTATCCCCACGAGAATCTTCATCTCTAAAACATCTTGCAATCTGAAAGTATTTTTCATACCCGCTCACCATCAAAATTTGTTTAAACTGTTGTGGTGCTTGGGGTAAGGTGTAAAACGATCCTGCTTTTTTACGTGTAGGCACTATAAATTCTCTAGCACCTTCGTCTGTTCCAGCAGTTAAAATAGGAGTTTCTACCTCAATAAATTCTTGCGAGTCTAGTAAGTCTCGCATTAATTTAATCACCTTGTGACGATTTACTATAGCGCGACGTACATCATCATTTCTATGATCTAAATATTTATATTGAAAACGTACACTTTCGTTTGTTTTTTGTGCCCGCTTTATTTCAAAAGGTAAGGTTTTAGATAAATTAAGAATATCGAGTGCTGAAGTTTCTAGCTCTATTGTTCCTGTTCTAAGCGATGGGTTATAATCATCGGCCTTACGTTGCACAATTTCTCCAGTAACTGTAATTACAGATTCTGGTTTTAGTTTTACCAAATCATCCAAATTAGGAAACGATTCTCGGCTTAAACGCACTTGAAAAATCTCGTGGCTAGAGTCGCGTAAATCTATAAACATTAATTCGCCGTGGTCTCTAACACTGGCCACCCAACCCGCTAAAGTTACTTGGTTTGAGATGGATGTTTCGTTGAGTTGCGATATTTTATGCGTGCGATATTGCTCTTTTATTACCAGTGGAATTTCTGGAAGCACTTCTTCTTCTAAAGCTTTAGATGCTTGGTGTTTTGCATTGTCTTCTCCCGCTTTTGATGTTTTATGCGTGGTTGTTTCAATGTTTGAATCGTTTAGTTGGCTCAAAATACCCTCTCGAATTACTTTCCCAGAGGCACCTTTACCAATAATACCAATAACTTTTCCAACAAGAATACCTGCTTTTCCTTGGTTTCCTGCTTTAATAGCGTTGGAAATAGCATCATTTTCAGAAATTACCTTTGCAATAGCGTCTTCTATTTGAGACGTTGAAATGGTGTTTGCTTCAAAATACGATAGGTAATCAAAACTACTATCTTTTAGATACGATGCAATGGCATTTTGTACTAAAACCGAAGTGATTTTTTCATCTTTAAACAGTTGAAAAATTTCAATAAGATGCTTGGTATCGTGAATAGCGCCGTAAGCTTCGGCATCAATATTATTTACTAAAGTTTTGGCAACGAATGACGGATCTTTAATAGCCTCATTAATCGTTACAAAGGTTTTAGAACGTAAAGCATCGGCTGTAAAAAACTTGGCGTCTTGCGGTAAAACGCCACCTTTAATTAGAATAGATTCTACGGCAAATGGCAACGTGCTTATATCTACGTTTATAGCTGCTACAGCGTTTTTAATATTTACAAAGGGTAAGTCTGGCTCAGAGATAAAGCGGTAATCTGCTTCAAACTCTTTTTTACGCATGGTTTTGGTTTGCTTTAAATCAGCATCAAAAAGTACGGTGGTTTGGTCTGGTCTAAACGCCTTATGTTCTATATAATAATTTAGCTGTTTGCTAACCTCTTCTGTAAGCGCCTCAATCATAAATTTAAATGAGTTGAGGTTTTTTATTTCAGTTCGCGGATTTAAATTGTAATCGTGCTTTTTTCTTAAGGATACTGAAACATCAGATTTGAATTCACCTTTCTCTAGATTTGCTTCTGAAATTCCTAAATTTTGAACAATACGTTGAATGTATTGCGCGTAAATTGAAGCATCTTCAATATGCCGAATACACGGCTCTGTAACAATCTCAATAAGTGGTACACCAGCTTTATTAAAATCTACCAAAGACGTTTTTTTCTCGTGCATTAATTTTGCAGCATCTTCTTCAATATGTACTTGTGTAAGGTTTACAGTAAATTGAGATCCGTCGTTTCTAAAACAAGATACTTGTCCGTCTGGAATTACCGGATTATGAAACTGCGTAATTTGTATGTTCTTAGGATTGTCAGGATATTCATAATGCTTTCTATCCCACGAAATCACTTCATTCTCAAAAGTAGATTTTACAGCCTTACCAAAGTAAATGGCTTTGGTAATAGCGGCTTTATTGATAGCAGGTAAAATGCCCATTTGCCCTGTACAAACCGAACAAATATTATGGTTAGGTATCTCTGTTTCTTCGTTTGCACAAGAACAGAATAGCTTTGTTTTTGTATTTAAGCGCACGTGAGTTTCTAGACCTATAACTAGCTCTAGCTCATGCTTTTTAAGTTGCTCGTTTAATTGCTCTAGTTGCATTATATCGTGTCTTTTAAGAAGTTAGCAAACTTCAAAACGAGTTCGTCATTATGTTTAGCGGCTGTAATTTGTAATCCTGTAGCAGTGCCTTGAGGTACAGTAAGCGTAGGCAACTCGCCTAAACTAAAACCAACGGTATATGCATCAGACAGGTACATGGCCATAGGGTCTTTTAAGCTATCTCCAATTTTTGGAGGTGTGTTTGGTGTAACGGGAGACAGTATGATATCTACTTCCTTAAAATCGTTTTCAAAATTTTCAGAAATTTGATCTCTAAGCTTTAGTCCTTTTAGATAAATTTCATCAGAAAATCCTTGAGATAATACTTGATTACCACCAACAATTCTGCGTTTTGTTTCTTCAGAAAAGTTTTTAGAGCGTGTTACAGCATACGTTTCTTTTAAATTTTCGGCTTCAATACGATTGCCGTAATTGGTACCATCTAATCTAGAAAGGTTAGAAGCTGTTTCGGCCATAGCCAAAGTATAGTATGTTGAAACAAGTGTATTGGCATCAAAAAAGTCGAGTGCTTTTACGGCAATACCTTTTGCTTTTATTTTTTCAATTGCTGCTAAAAACGACGATTTTATATCTGGATGAATGGCTTCACTCTCAATAAAGTTTTTAAAATAACCAACGGTTTTTATACCATCAGTAGTTGCAATATCAGTTTCTAGAATTTCTTTTGAAGCATAAGTAGTTTGGTCTTTTACATCCTTACCGCTCATGGCATTTAAAACAATACACACATCTTCAACCGATTTTGCAATAGGCCCAACGCAATCTGTAGACGAGGCGTACGCCATTAAACCGTAACGCGAAACACGCCCGTAAGTAGGTTTTAAGCCATAAACGCTATTGTAGCCAGCAGGTTGGCGAATAGAACCACCAGTATCGCCACCAATAGAAAATACAGTATAATCTAAAGCCACATTTACCGCAGAACCACCGCTTGAACCACCACCAACTAAGTTGGGGTTGGTTGCATTTTTAACAGCTCCAAAAATAGTGTTTTCGCTAGAAGACCCGTGGCCAAAGCTATCGCAGTTTTCTTTTACTAAAGGAATAGCACCAGCATCTAATAGCTTTTGGATAGCCGTAGCTGTGTATGCCGATTTGTAATGTTTTAATAAATCTGAACTAGCCGTAGTGTAAGTGCCTTGAAGCATATATACATCCTTAATACCAAAGGGTATGCCTTCCAAAAGCCCAATAGAGTCGCCATTTTTAATTTTAGCATCTACTTTAGCAGCCAACTCTAACGCTACATCATCTAATAACGCATTAACGGTATTGTGGGTGTTGGGTTTTAGTGCTTTTAACTTGTCTTGCACCAGTTGTGTGCATGTTATTTCCTTATCCATCAATTGCTGATGAATTTTACGTATTTGAGATGCCATAACTATTCTTCGATTACTTTAGAAACTACTAAATAGCCGTTTTTTTCCTTCGGAAAGTTTTCAATGATAATCTGTTTTTCAGTTGCAGAACTATCAATCACTACATCGTCTCTCAAATCGTCTAAAGACACGCCATTATTATGATTATTATTAAAAGCGTTATTATTTGAGGTATCTGCATTTTTTATTACTTCAAATAATTGGTTTACAGTCTCTGATGGCTGCGCGCCTTTAATACTCGACAAAACGTCGACTGTCATAATTTTAGTCATGTCTATTTATTAAAAATTAAACGTGTAAAATTACAAAAGTTTTTATGTAGAATAGGTGTTTAAGAGCGCAAAGTTACAAGGGTATTTCTATTGCTTTGGATTATTTATAATATTAACATATTTGTTGTCAATTTATATAGAAAAGCCATAAAATTGTATTAATACTGAAAGTGTTTTTGGTGGTAAAACATTGAAAAATAGACCTATTTTTGATAAACTGAACATGTTTTTGTGGTAAAAATTATACTTTATGCAGTATGGTTTTGTTGAAGAGATTTGAAACTAACCTCTAAATAAAATGTTTGTTTTCCAGTAACATTAGAATATCTTAAATCATTAATCATAACAAAGTTTCTACAGTGATTTTAATATATTTAGTGTAAGTTGTAAGTAGTGCGATTATTGGTTTTTAGTCGATTAAATTTGTGTAATATCTGATAATATTTATAATTTGTAGGTATATATTTATATATTTGTGTGTATTTTTTGTATTTTTATTGATATAAAATTTGTGCTATGTATAAAACAATAATTATTTGCATGATGCTTTGCAGTTATGCTAAAAGCTTTTCTCAAATTGGTATAAATACAACGGCTCCTACTGCCGCTTTGGATGTAAACGGTGATTTAAGAATAAGGCAAATTGATGAAGAAACAAATATTGAAATAGCAGCAGATTCAGTATTAATAGTAGGTAGAGATGGTGTGGTAAAACGAATTAGTTCGCAGTTAATAATTAATTCTGTTTTTAAGAGTGCTGTAAAGGGTGGCTTTTCTGGTACTGGCGGCAGAAGTCTCTCTTTAACTGGAACAACGGTTAGAATTCCCTATGATTTTGAAGATTTTGATTTGAATGATGAATTTGATGTTGCCACAAATATATTTACAAGCAAGCAACCGGGTATTTTTGAAATTAAAGCGCAGGTAAACTCAAATAATTCGTTACAAACTAGCTTAAATTATGGTATTTGTATTTTAAAAAATGGCGTTGTTATTGCAATGGAAAATTACTCAAATAAGAGTATTTCTTCACTTTTGTCCTCTGTAAATATAACGCCGCCTGTTCGAAGCGTAACTACTTTGGTACAGTTGGATGCAGGCGATACTATTAGTTTTAGATTATTTACAGATTTATCTTTGGTAGTTTTGTCTGAGGATACCGTAGATTCCTTTTTTTCTATTGTACAGTTGCGCTAGTTGTAACTTTTTTTTAGTTGTATTTGATGTTTTTGTAGAGGTTTTGTGTTTGTAAATTTAGCGTTTAAGCAACGCTTGTATTTTTTTGAATTGGCAAAGCTATATTTGCATGCTATAATTCGATTTAAGGTGCTTTTTAAGCGATTTAAGCAACTTTTAAGTAATTAACAATTGTTGATAAATATTGTTTAGAGGCTTTGAAAAGCTTTTAAAAGGGGTTATTATTTTGTATATTTGATTGTGTTCATAAGGATGCTTTTTGGCATCTTTTTTTATGCTAAGTTTTGTCATATTAGAGCTTTTTGCATAGTTTTTTGCAGATTAAAAAAAGCAGGTTGTTTGACTTGAATTTGGCTGATGAGTGCGTTAGGGATTGAACGGCATGTTTAAGCTCCTCGACGATAGGAGAGAGCGCGTAGTGAAAGCCCGACCTGTTTGGTGGCACTACAGCCATGGCAGTAACTGCATTTGATACCAAACAGGTAACGCCCAAAATAAATGGGTGGTTTTAATATTTGAATTTAAACTAACGAAATAAATAATATGAGCGAACCTAAAGAAGAATTTAATAAGCATAATTATTCGGCAGATAGTATTCAGGCCTTAGAGGGTATGGAGCATGTGCGCATGCGCCCATCGATGTATATTGGTGATGTGGGTGTGCGTGGTTTACACCATTTGGTTTACGAAGTTGTAGATAACTCGATTGATGAGGCTTTAGCGGGGCATTGTAATAATATTACGGTGATTATTAATGAAGATAATTCGATTACTACCGAGGACGATGGGCGTGGTATTCCTGTAGATTTACATAAAAAAGAAGGCGTTTCTGCACTTGAAGTGGTAATGACTAAAATTGGTGCAGGTGGTAAGTTTGACAAAGATTCTTATAAGGTTTCTGGTGGACTACATGGTGTTGGTGTAAGTTGTGTTAACGCATTATCGGCACATTTAAAAGCCACGGTTTACAGAGGTGGTAAAGTTTATGAGCAAGAATACGAACGCGGTAAAACACTTTACCCCGTTAAAACTGTGGGCGATACTGATAAGCGCGGTACTACGGTAACGTTTAGACCAGATCCTACAATTTTTACCCAAACTTTAGAGTATAATTACGATACTTTAGCCAGTAGATTACGTGAACTTGCCTATTTGAATAAAGGTATTACAGTACATTTAATTGATAAACGTAATAAAAAAGAGGATGGTGAGTTTGAAGGTGAAACGTTTCACTCTGATGAAGGGTTAAAAGAGTTTATTAAGTATTTAGATGCTACTCGCGAGCCTTTAATGAAAAAGGTAATTGCTTTTGAAGGTGAAAAAAATGGCGTACCTGTTGAGGTGGCTATGATTTATAATACGTCTTATGCTGAGAATTTACACTCTTACGTAAATAATATTAATACACACGAAGGTGGTACGCATTTATCTGGTTTTCGTCGTGGTTTAACACACACGTTAAAGAAGTATGCTGATGAATCTGGTATGTTAGACAAGCTAAAGTTTGATATTGCTGGTGATGATTTTCGTGAAGGGTTAACTGCTATAGTTTCGGTAAAAGTGCAAGAGCCACAATTTGAGGGGCAAACAAAAACAAAATTAGGAAACAGAGAGGTATCGGCAGCTGTGAGCCAATCGGTTTCTGAAATGCTAACAGATTATCTAGAAGAAAATCCGGATGATGCTAAAACCATTGTACAAAAGGTAATTTTAGCGGCGCAAGCACGACATGCTGCGCAAAAAGCGCGCGAAATGGTACAGCGTAAAACCGTAATGAGTATTGGCGGTTTACCTGGTAAGCTAAGTGACTGCTCTGAGCAAGATCCTACAAAATGTGAAGTATTTCTTGTTGAGGGAGACTCGGCAGGTGGTACTGCAAAACAAGGGCGCGACAGAGCGTTTCAAGCCATTTTACCTTTACGTGGAAAAATATTAAACGTTGAAAAAGCCATGACACACAAGGTTTTTGAAAATGAAGAGATAAAAAATATTTTTACTGCACTAGGTGTTACTATTGGTACAGAAGAAGATAGTAAGGCGCTAAACCTTTCTAAATTAAGATACCATAAGGTGGTTATTATGTGTGATGCTGATATTGATGGTAGCCACATTGCCACCCTAATTTTAACATTCTTCTTTAGATATATGAAGGAGTTAATTGAAAACGGACATATATATATTGCCACACCACCGTTATATTTGGTAAAGCGTGGTGCTAAAAAGCAATATGCATGGTCTGATGATGAGCGTGATAAGATTATTGAAGAGTTTGGCGATGGATCTAAAATTCAACGTTATAAGGGTCTTGGAGAAATGAATGCAGAACAACTTTGGGATACAACTATGAATCCTGAATTTAGAAC
>CALDUF010000006.1 GCA_937923515.1 uncultured Flavobacteriaceae bacterium | reverse complement strand
GAAATCCAATTTTTATTTCTTTGATTTAAAAAAATGTCTTGATATTCACCAAACGAGTAATTTTTATCCTCAACAATCATTTTTAGTAATTTTGAAATATCTTCATCACCATAAACTTCTAACATTTTAGCAAAGTTTGCTTTGTCGTATTTAAGATCGTCTTTAGCAGTTTTTAATAAATCTTTAATTTGTTCTTCGTAAGGTATTTTATCAAACACTTCTAGTTGGTCCTCTATAGTTTCTAAACCTTTTACTTCTTCTTGTTGTTGTTTTGCTATTTTAACTAACTCTAATTCGTAAGACTGCATTGGGCAATCTAGCATTTTAGGATACAGCATTGTAGATAAAAAGAAGGGTTTCATGTTTTGCATATTTTCAATAGACATACCTACATGTTTCTTAAAAAAGGCATCAAGCATGGTGTAATCTTCTTCAGAGATAAAATCCTTAAGTGTTTTTCCATCCTTCATAAACATGTCTCCCATCATTTTTTGTTGTAGCGCAGGATCGTCCATATCTATTTCTAAAACAATTTGAGTGGTTTCATCTAATGCTGTATTAATAGCACCATCAAAACTAGCATCGCAGGTAAGATGTATCGTGCCAAATAAATAAGAAGGCTTTTCTAAGCCATTTCCTGTAATTTTCCAAAGTGTAGTGTTTTCTAACTGTTGTGCGCTTATTGTTAAAAAAGTGAATAACGCTAAGCTTAGAAATAGTTTGTATTTCATAAGGTGTGTTTTGTTTTATACATGAGTATAATAATACTACATTTTGTTACATAAAAAAAGCAACGTTCATCTTAAAAAAGATTTACGTTGCTTTTTAAAAACTAACCAACCTAACTAAACTCTAAATTTTTTCTACTAAGTCGTTTTGATTTCTAAAAACTAACATATTATCAAAATTATCTAGTAAAATTATGCTATCTGTTGTCACTTTACCCGCTAAAATCTCTTTGCTTAAGGCATTTAGTACTTCTTTTTGTATAACCCGTTTTACTGGGCGTGCTCCATATTCTGGATTGTATCCTTTTTCTGCGAGATAATTAACGGCCTCTGGTGTCGCATCAAAAGTGATGTTTTGTTGCGCTAGCATTTTGGTAACACTTTTTAATTGTAATCCAACAATAGCTGTAATGTTTTCTTTTGACAATGGTGTAAACATCACGGTATCGTCTATTCTATTTAAAAACTCAGGTCTTACTGTTTGTTTTAAAAGTGCTAACACATCTACTTTTGCAGCTTCTATAGCAGAATCAATATCTTTTGTAGCCTCAAAACGTTCTTGTATGATGTTGCTTCCCATATTTGACGTCATGATGATAATGGTGTTTTTAAAATCTGCCATACGCCCCTTGTTATCCGTTAAATGCCCTTCATCGAGTACTTGTAGTAAGATGTTGAACGTATCAGGATGCGCTTTTTCAATTTCATCTAAAAGCACTACAGAGTAGGGTTTTCTTCTTACCGCTTCGGTTAACTGCCCGCCTTCATCATAACCCACATATCCTGGAGGTGCACCAACCAACCTGCTCACGGCATGACGTTCTTGGTATTCGCTCATGTCAATTCTAGTCATGGCACTTTCATCATCAAATAAATATTCTGCTAAAGCCTTTGCTAATTCGGTTTTGCCCACTCCAGTTGTTCCTAAAAACAGGAAGGTTCCAATAGGTTTTTGAGGATTTTGTAACCCTGCACGACTTCTGCGTACCGCATCACTCACTGCCTCGATAGCTTCTTCTTGTCCTACCACACGCTTGTGCAATTGGTCTTCTAGTTTTAACAGTTTTTCACGCTCACTTTGCAACATTTTAGTAACTGGTATACCTGTCCATTTTGCAACAACTTCTGCAATATCATCATAAGTTACTTCTTCTTTTATCAAAGAATTTTCAGATTGCGTTTGCAGTTGTTTTTGGTATACTTCTAGTTGCTCTTGGGCTTCTTTTATTTTGCCGTAACGTAATTCTGCTACTTTTCCATAGTCGCCTTCGCGTTCTGCTTTTTCCGCTTCTAGCTTATAGTTT
This sequence comes from uncultured Flavobacteriaceae bacterium, assembly GCA_937923515.1. Taxonomy (GTDB): domain Bacteria; phylum Bacteroidota; class Bacteroidia; order Flavobacteriales; family Flavobacteriaceae; genus Jejuia. Next base: position 54,424 of record CALDUF010000006.1, on the reverse strand, counting down.
TCAATATCTTGTTTTGTGTTTTGGATATTGTCTACCACTTCTTTTTCGCTCTTCCATTTGGCGTTTAACTCGTTGCGCTGTTCTTTTAAATTGGCTAAATCTGCACGCAGCGCTTTTAGCTTTGTTTCATCTTTTTCGCGCTTAATGGCTTCAATCTCAATTTCTAACTGCATTATTTTACGGTCCAAAACATCAAGCTCCTCTGGTTTAGAGTTGATTTCCATGCGCATTTTAGCAGCTGCCTCATCCATCAAATCAATGGCCTTATCTGGTAAAAACCTGTTGGTGATGTAGCGTTGTGATAATTCTACCGCACCAATAATAGCATCGTCTTTTATGCGGACTTTATGATGTGTTTCGTACTTCTCTTTAATGCCTCGAAGGATTGATATGGCGCTTTCTGTATCAGGTTCTTCTACCATTACTTTTTGGAAACGACGCTCTAGGGCTTTGTCTTTTTCAAAATATTTTTGATACTCATCTAGCGTAGTGGCACCAATAGCTCGTAACTCGCCACGCGCTAACGCTGGTTTTAAAATATTTGCAGCATCCATTGCGCCTTGGCCACCACCTGCGCCAACAAGGGTGTGTATTTCGTCTATAAATAATACAATATCGCCTTCGCTTGTAGTTACTTCTTTAATAACTGCTTTTAAGCGTTCTTCAAACTCGCCTTTATATTTTGCACCTGCAATAAGTGCACCCATATCTAAAGCAAAAATTTGTTTTTCTTTAAGATTTTCAGGGATATCGCCATCAATAATTCTGTGCGCTAAACCTTCGGCAATTGCTGTTTTACCTGTACCAGGTTCTCCAACTAAAATTGGATTGTTTTTGGTGCGGCGTGATAAAATTTGAAGTATTCTACGAATTTCTTCATCGCGCCCAATGACAGGATCTAACTTGCCATTTTTTGCCAATTGGTTTAGGTTTTTGGCGTATTTGTTTAAGGCGTTATAGGTTTCTTCTTGACTTTGTGACGTTACATTTTCGCCTTTTCTAAGCTCATCAATAGCGGCTTTTAAGCCTTTTTCGGTAACGCCTTGATCTTTTAGCATTTGTGCAATTTTGCTGTTTGATTTAAATACAGCTAGTATTAAATGCTCTACAGATACAAAGTCGTCGCTCATTTTTTTAGCAATAATTGCGGCTTCGTTTAAGGTTTTACCGGCTTCTCTAGAAAGCATTAATTCTGCTCCTGAAACTTTTGGGAAACTCTCTAACTGCTTGTCTAGTGCTTGTTCTAATATATTTACGTTTACATTTAGCTTTTTTAATAGAAATGGTAACACGTTTTCATCAACCTCAAACATACCTTTAATTATATGTTCGTTTTCTATTTGTTGATGCCCAAAACCTTGTGCAAGTTGTTGCGCTTGCTGTATGGCTTCTTGCGATTTTATGGTGTAATTATTAAAATTCATTATGTATGTTTTATTTTCTTTTTCGTTAACTTTACGCTAATTACTTGTCAATAACCTTACCAATGCCATATGTGATGGTTTTTGCGACAAAATGTCTGTTTTCTCCCTAGGAATGATGACTATTAGTCAGTTGTAAGTAGTGCTAGTACTAAGCGACTTAAGGTAAGCGTAAGCACGTAACAGTGGCGCGTTAGGGATTGCAGTGGAAATCCTTTTTTGAGGCACGAAAAAAAGATTGGGAACGGAAAGCCCGACCCTTGGGTAACGCCCAAAACAATACACACTAAATGCGTGTACGTAACGTTTATAATAGAAAAAGAAAGATTAATAGCAAAATATGGGATTACTAAAAAAAATTTTTGGAGGAGAAAAAGTGCAACGAGAAGAAAAGGTTTTGCCTTGGATTGCTTTGAATGATTTGAAGCAAATAGATTATATAAAACAAAAATCTGCTGTTAAAACACAGGTGATTTTTAAACATTCTACACGCTGCGGTATAAGTAGTATGGTGCAACGCCAGTTTATTAGCGAGTATAATTTTAGCGAAAAGGAATTGGATTTGTATTATTTAGACTTGTTGAGTTACCGACAAATCTCTGATGAGGTTGGGTATGCGTTTCAGTTATTGCACCAATCGCCACAGCTTTTGGTGATAAAAAATGGTGAATTGGTGGCGCATGCGTCTCATGGCCAGATTAATCAGGTGGATTTAAATAGATTTATTTAATACATACGTTTTAGTTTGTACTTGTTTGTTTATGGTACTTTGCAAAGGGAATTAGATACTGATATGTCTAGGTTTCTTGTTGCAAATTCTAAAACTGTAGCTAAAGGTTATATTTTAGGAAAACTCTATAAAATTTCTTGGTTTCCGGGTGCTATTTTAACTGATGATACGTCTTGCAAGGTATATGGTACCGTTTTTAAACTAAAGGACAATGCTGCTATTTTTGATGTTCTTGATGCTTATGAAGGTTGCAATACTAACACCCCAAACGCAAGTTTGTTTATAAGACAGCGCACTACAGTTTTTTTAGAAAACGATAATACCTTAACCTCGTGGGTATACCTTTACAACCAAAATATAGCGAATAGCGAACAGATTACTTCTGGCGATTTTTTAAAATATTCTACCAGTTAGTTGTAGTTTTTCTATTATTTTTACAATTCAACTATAAAAAATTATGAAAAACGCAACTTATTCTTTAATTCTATTACTTGCATTGTGTGCTTGTAAAGACAGTTCTAAATCAGAAAATGTAATACATGCTAATAATACTGATTTAGCACAAATTTTGCAAAATTACAGTGAAGAGTCCTATAAGCTAAATCCTATAGAAGCCACCAACGCTGGTGATAATCGCTTTAATGCTGAGTTTCCAAATGCTCTTTCAAAAGCTTACAAAGCAGAAAAAAAGGCGTTTTACGAAAAATATTTATCTGAAATTAAAGCGATTGATACCGCTTTACTTACAGATGTAGAGCAGATGAGTGTTGCTGTTTTAAAATGGGATTGTGAAATTAATTTAAAAGAATTTAGCTATAAGAAAGATTTAATGCCGATAGACCAAATGTGGTCTAAAAATTTAGATTTTAATCAACTAGCTAGTGGTACAAACGCACAGCCATTTAAAACGGTTAAGGATTATAACGATTGGTTAAAACGTGTAGATGGCTATTTGCTGTGGTTAGCTACAGCACAAGAGCAGATGAAATCTGGTATAACATCGGGTTATGTGTTACCAAAATCTTTAATCAAAAAAGTGATTCCGCAGTTTGAAACTTTGGCCGAAGGTAAAGTGGAAGACCATTTGTTTTATGCACCTATTCATCTTTTTCCAGAATCTTTTTCAAAAGCGGATAAAATGTCGCTTACTGATGCTTATGCTGTTATGGTTAAAGATAAAATTATGCCTGCATATAAGGGTATGACTGAATTTCTTAAAAATGAATATTTGCCAGCAGGACGCGATACTGACGGTATTAATGCTACACCTTTAGGCGATAGTTATTACAGCCATCAAATACAAAAATATACCACAACAACGATGACAGCTGACGAAATTCACAAATTGGGTTTAAGTGAAGTTGCTAGAATTAGAAAAGAAATGGAGGCTGTAAAAACAGAGGTTGGATTTAAAGGTGATTTGAATGCATTTTTTGAGCATGTTAGAACCAATAAAGATTTAATGCCTTTTACAGAACGATCTCAGGTTATCGCATTTTATGATAGTATTCACGAAGTTATGAAACCAAAAATCAATACACTTTTTGGTAAGCAACCAAAAACACCTTTTGAGGTGCGACGTACAGAACCTTTTAGAGAAAAATCTGCTGCTGCAAATTACAGTCCAGGGTCTTTAGATGGAACGCGACCAGGGATTTTTTATACTCCAATTCCTGATGTAGAAAAATATAATGTATTTGATAAAGAAGATTTGTTTTTACATGAAGCTATCCCTGGACATCATTTTCAAATTTCTTTAGCGCAAGAAAATAATGAGTTGCCTAAATTCAGAAAAACTTTGTGGTATAGTGCTTATGGCGAAGGTTGGGCATTGTATACAGAATCTATGGGAAAAGAGCTGGGACTTTACAAAGATCCTTACCAATATTTTGGGATGTTAAGTTCTGAAATCCACAGGGCTATTCGTTTGGTGGTAGATACAGGATTGCACGCTAAAGGATGGACTAGGGAACAAGCAATTAAATATTCGTTAGAAAACGAAGCGGAATCTGAAGACGATATTATTAGTGAAATAGAACGTTACATGGCCAATCCTGGTCAGGCATTATCCTATAAAATAGGGCAGTTAAAACTTTTAGAATTGCGTGCACGAGCCAAAGATAAAATGGGTGATGCTTTTGATATTAAAGAATTTCATAATCAAGTTTTAGAAACAGGTTGTATTCCACTACAATTGCTAGAAAATAAAATAGATGCTTGGATTAAAGAAAGCTAATTAAATATTTATGATTGTATTTAAGCTCCCAATATATTTTGGGAGTTTTTTGTTTTAGATACTACCAAATTTTACATGCTTGTAGTCTAAATACAAAACTAAATTTTGTTTCTTTGTAGCTCTTTTTTTCCTGTATATGCAAGACTTCCGTCTGTCATTTTTTCATCCTTTGCCAGTTGCTGATAACGTTGCTTTACCGCAACAATTTACGTTTCCTTTTTACTACCAGCCACACCAATTAAGTGTGCTTGCCGCTGAAGATTTACAGCGCTATTTAGCATCTCAAACCGATTTTGAACATAATTTTGGTTTAACACCTAATGCTAAGGGTTTGGTTATTGGCAAAATGTTTGGGGTAATGGTAGTGCAACACAACAATGGCGATTTAGGATATTTGGCAGCATTTTCTGGGAAATTGGCTGAAAATAATTACCATAAAGGGTTTGTGCCAACGGTGTATAATACTTTGGATGCTACTGGATTTTATAAAAAAGGTGAAGCTGCATTAAATCTATTGAACGCCGAAATTGATACATTAGAAAACGCCTCTGAATTAGAGGCGGCAACTATAGCTTTACAAAACGCTAAAGCACAATATAATAACGAACTCGCTGCATTTAAAGCAGATATAAAAATAAAAAAGAAAGCACGTGACTTAAAGCGTAACACGGCAAGAACTAGCTTAAATACCAAAGCTTTTGAAACGTTGGAAGCAAGCTTAAAAAAAGAAAGTATTTATTATCATTTTCGTTTGAAGGATTTAAAAAAAGCTTGGGATGCTAAAATTGCACTTGCAGCGCAACACTTGGATACGCTTGCTAACCCTATTACGTTGCTTAGAGAAAAGCGTGCTGCGTTATCTGCGGCTTTACAAAAACAGTTACATGAGCAATACCGATTTTTAAATGCTGAAGGTGTTACCAAAGATTTGTTAGATATTTTTAAGGATGCCATGGTGCCGCCGCCTGCAGGTTCAGGAGAGTGTGCTGCACCAAAACTGTTTCAATATGCTTACGAGCATGATTTTAAACCTATAGCTATGGCAGAGTTTTGGTGGGGTGCTTCACCAAAATCTGAAGTACGTAAGCACAAACAATTTTATCCATCGTGTCGCAGTAAATGCGAACCTATTTTGGGGCATATGATGCAGGGTTTGGATGTGGAAGACAATCCTATTCAAACAGTAGCGACTTATAACGCAGCTTTAGAAATTGTGTATGAAGATGATTATTTGTTGCTGGTAAATAAACCACCTGAATTTTTATCGGTGCCAGGGAAACATATTCAAGAGTCGGTATTAACCCGAATGAAACGTTATTTACCAAAAGCCAAAGGGCCATTATTGGTGCATCGTTTAGATATGTCTACTTCTGGTTTACTGCTAGTAGCTAAAAACGAAAAAACGCATAAAAATCTACAAAAACAGTTTATTGCACGAACCATAAAGAAACGTTATGTAGCTCTGTTGGATGGTGAGATTTTAACCAAAACAGGTGTTATAGATTTACCATTACGTGTAGATTTGGATAACCGCCCGCAACAATTGGTGTGTTATGCCCATGGTAAGCCTGCTAAAACCAACTATGAAGTAGTTGACGTTGTAGCTGGAAAAACACGTATACATTTTTACCCCGTTTCAGGACGTACACACCAACTAAGGGTGCATGCAGCACATGTTGATGGGTTAAATACACCTATTTTAGGTGATGATCTTTACGGTGTAAAAGGCGAGCGTTTGCATTTGCATGCGGCGCAGTTAACGTTTACGCACCCTGTAACGCTTAAAGTTTTAGATGTGATTTGTGAGGCGCCTTTTTAGTATTGTTGCGAAACGATTTATAAATTGAGTTGTTTGTAAGTTGGTGTTGTCAATTTTGGATCAATGAAAATATATATAACCTTTATAAGTTATTATAGTGAAACTTTATAGATTTTGTATATTCGATGTTTCTAATATACTGGTTATTAGTATCAATAGATGTAAAAAAAAATGAATATGAAAACGAAACTACTTTTAGTGCTTTTGCTGTTAAATACGCTGGTATGTGTATCTCAAGATATTGCTATTAGATACAATCAAATAGGCTATTTTAATGAGAGAGGTAAGGTAATTAACTTAGTTGCCAATACTACTTTTTCTCCACAAGCATTTACTGTTTTAGATGTTGATGACAATGTTGTGCTTTCAGGGACTTCAGCTGCTGTAAATTACTGGTCAGACGCCCAAGAGTACGTATCTAAAATAGATGTGTCATCTATCACTACAGCTGGTACATATAGGCTTCAGGCTGGAGGTGAGGAAGTTTCATTTAATATTGATATAGATGTTTATCAAGCCATTTCTGATGCTAGTTTAAAATATTACTATTACAATAGAGCTTCAACAGCAATTTCGTCAACTTATGGCGGTATTTATGCTAGAAGTATGGGGCATCCAGACACAAGTGTTCGTGTGCATAGTTCGGCGGCATCACCTGCGAGACCTACAAATACTATTATTTCTTCACCAAAAGGATGGTATGACGCTGGCGATTATAATAAATACATCGTAAACAGTGGTATTTCAACATATACACTTCTAGCAGCTTTCGAACATTTTGAAAACTACTACAAAGTAAAAGCAATAGATATTCCTGAAACAGGAGGAAATTTACCAGACCTATTAGATGAGGTAAAGTGGAATTTAGATTGGATGCTTACAATGCAAGAGCCTTCAGATGGTGGTGTGTATCATAAATTGACAGGATTAAATTTTTCAGGCAGAATAATGCCTAATGCATACACAGCAACGCGATATGTGATAAAGAAAAGTACTGCAGCTGCTTTAAATTTTGCCGCAGTTATGGCAATGGCCTCACGAATCTATGCAAATTATGAGAATGAATTACCTGGTTATAGTGCTACACTTTTAAGTGCTGCCGAAGCAGCTTATGCTTGGGCTGAAGCAAACCCTACAGATTATTTTACAAACCCTAATGGTGTAAATACAGGCGAATATGGCGATAGCAACGTTAGTGACGAATTTCAATGGGCTGCAGTAGAGCTATTTATAACTACAAACAATGCAAATTATAGTAATGCTATTGTTGTATCTAGTATTGGTAATGGTGCACCAAGTTGGCGGTATACTGATCCTTTAGCTTTAATTTCAATGCTGTATCATGACACTTCATTTCCTTCAAGTACTATTAACACTGCTAGAAACACATTTTTAATAACTGCGGATGTTTTAAAAAACCAAATAGAGAACTCTGCAATGAATGTGTCTATGGGAATTTCCAATTGGGATTATGTTTGGGGTAGCAATGGTGTTGCCGCAAACCAAATTATGTTATTAGTTAGGGCTTACGAAATAACTAACGATGACACGTATTTAGATGCAGCATATATTGGTATGGATTATTTATTAGGTAGAAATGGTACAGGCTATTGTTACGTTTCAGGCTTTGGAGAAGTTTCACCAGTAAACCCACATCATAGAATATCTGATGCTGATGGTATAACAACGCCAATCCCTGGTATGTTATGTGGTGGCCCTAATCCTGGACGTCAAGATGGATGTTCTGGGTATATCAACACCTCAAATGCGGGTTCTTACGTAGACGATTGGTGTTCTTACGCATCAAACGAGGTAACCATCAATTGGAATGCACCTTTGGCGTATGCATTAAATGCACTTAATTTTTATCAAAATGGTACTGCATTAAGTACTAACGATTATGGGTTGGCCTCTGAAACGATAACCATATATCCTAATCCTACAGATGGTACAATTCAAATTAAAACTAGAAAAAAAATAGCCTCTGTGGTAGTTTACAATACGCATGGAAAAGTTGTACATATTTCATCATCAGCACAGATTAGTTTGCCAAATATTCAAAACGGACTTTATATTTTGAAAATCACTACTGAAGATAACAAGACGTACACTAAGAGCTTATTGAAGAAATAGAAAAGTTTTACATATTTTTCATTTTTAGAAATGTAGAAGAATAGTACTAATCAAAATAAAAAACTCCCAAGATTATCTTGGGAGTTTATATATATTCTAAAGTCTATTTACCGAATACGAATTTATAATGTCCTTAAGGCGAAGTTTTAAATCTTCTCCAGTATCAAACACCATTTGTTCGTTGCTAGGAAAGGGCAGGCGTCTGTTATTTAATAACTGTCGGTCTTCTGATAACAGAGCGCGTTTGTCTCCTCTAAACCTTGCAAAGATATGTTCAAATATAAAACCACTATCAATTGTAAAAGTATCTAAAGTTTGTTTTGTATCGATATCTAAATACACAACATCACCAACTACTTGTGCAGATTTGGTTTGTATGGTTTCGTATAAACGCGCACGTACGTTGATAAACTTTTCATACTTAATATCGTTGCCCAAACTGTCTTTTACGACGTTGCCATTTTGGTCTTTTTCGTATTCCCAACCGTCTTTAATTTCACGTTCTCTTAAAAACTCACGTTCATTAATACGCTCTGGCGAAATATTTATCTGTCTTAAATTTAGCTGCATTGCAAAATCATAATTACGATTTGGTTGCTGGTTGGCGTGGTATTCGCTCCAAAATTTATTTAAACCGTAAGTATCAAAGTTTAATAACTCTTCTTCCAAACGCACAGGTATAACTTGATCTGTACTATTATTTATAGAAACTAATATGTAGTCTTTGCCGCGTTCGTGCGCTTCTGCCAATAAATCTCTGGTGTTTTCGTAATTCGGACTAATATCATCTAAATATGCTAATTCTCGATACGCTTCGCGAATGTTCTGCTTATCGTCTCCTTCTAAAAGCGCAATGCCTTTTTCGTAAAGATAATCGGCTAAAGCAGTTCTTGAATCTACAATAGCGTTGCTATAATTATTAAAATTAAAGGCGATGTTTTTACCATTAACATATAAAGGTAATAAGGGTTTAATAGTTTCTTGTCTTGCATCTAAATCTTGATACATTTCAAAAATTATTTTGAATGTTTCTGGATTGTTATCTTTTTTAAGATGCGCTATATCGTTTAAATCACGCTCTACTACTTTATAATAGGCGTCCTGTAGCATTATTACGTAGTCGTAGTTGCGTTTTGCGTCTTTGTTTTTCCTAAGTTTTTGCAATGCCGTGGCAATAGCTTTATCGTAATTTCCAGAATTCACAGCAGTTTCTACTTGCTTTCTTGTGCTACATGACACAAGAACGAAAACCGATAGTGTAAAAAGTAATGCTTTTTTCATGGGTTAAATTGTTTTGGTTATTTAAGGCTAGGTTTCAATAGTTATGCCAAAATATTGATTAATACCACAAAATGCTAATAAAATGGGTTGAAATACATTATTTTACTTTAATTTGAAGGTTTATTCTTTCTATTTTATCAATTTTTATCCTTTTTAACACGTTGTGTTCAAGGTAAATGCACTGAAATAGAATAGAAAGCTGTTGATAAGTGTCCCAATACGACGTACAAGATAAGCGGATTTAAAAACCCTTCTAAAAAACTAAAGTAAAGGACAAGCTAAACCCAACGCTCGTAAGGAACTTGAAGCATAGGGTAATGCAAAAAAATTAATTTGAAAGTTTAATTAATGCATTTTTACTTCTTTTTAAAAACAGGAAGTAGCTTTGTAGATACTTCGCCAAAACCAATACGCGTGCCGTCTTTTTCGCAATAACCTCGCATTATAACAGTGTCATTATCCTCTATAAATTTGCGTTCGGTATCGTTATTCATTTTTAATGGTTTTTCGCCTTTCCAAGTAAGTTCTAGCATAGAGCCGTAACTGTCTTCTGTAGGACCAGAAATGGTACCACTTCCCATCATATCACCTGAATTTACAGGGCAGCCATTAATGGTGTGGTGCGCCAGTTGTTGCGACATGTTCCAATACATGTATTTAAAGTTAGATTTGCTCACCACGGTTTCTTTAGCACCTTTAGGCTGTATAGATACCTCTAGATTTATATCGTAACTTTTAGCGCCTTTGTATTGTAAATAAGGTAACTGCTTTTTTAAAGGCTTAGGGCTTGCAACACGGTAAGGTTCTAGAGCATCCAGTGTAATTATCCATGGTGAAATAGACGATGCGAAGTTTTTTGCAAGAAATGGTCCAAGGGGCACGTATTCCCATTTTTGGATGTCGCGCGCACTCCAGTCATTAAGTAATACCAGTCCAAAAATATATTCTTCGGCTTCTTCTATAGGAATGGGCTCGCCCAAATCGTTAGCATCGGTAGTTATAAATGCCATTTCTAGTTCAAAATCTACCAACTTACTTGGTCCAAATACAGGTGTTTCAGCACCAGCAGGTAGCGTTTGCCCTTGTGGACGATGCACAGGAATACCCGATGGAATGATAGACGAACTACGCCCGTGATATCCAACAGGAATATGCAACCAGTTTGGTAACAGTGCATTGTCTGGATCGCGAAACATCGTACCAACATTTGTAGCGTGTTCTATACTAGAATAAAAATCGGTATAATCGCCAACGGCTACAGGCAGTTGCATTTCTATTTCATCTAAACGAAACAGTATGGTTTCTTTATCCTTTTTATTATTTTTTAAAATATCGTTTTCAGCATCAAAAATCTCAGCAACGCGATCTCTTACTGCACGCCATGTTTTTCTACCGTCTGCTATAAAATCATTCAAACTATCTTGAAGAAAAATATCATCGGTAAGAGGAATGCCTTCAAAATACCCCAATTGGTGCAGTGCACCTAAATCTATAGCGGTATCTCCAATGCGCGTACCAATGGTAATAATATCGTCTCGCGTTAAAAACACACCAAAGGGAATGTTTTGTATCGGGAAATCAGAGTTTTTATCTACGTGTAACCACGATGTTCTATCTGGATTGTTTGCTGATAAAGGCATGGGCTTTTCTTTTTATTTGCTACTCAAACCTACGTAATTTTTTCATTTTAATAGAAAAAAATCAATAAAATATAAGTTTGTTTATAAGGTTGATAAATCGGTGTATAACTTGCTAAGTAAATATATGTATTTTGGTGTTTTTACGTCTTGTATTTATTATTTTTGCGCCATTATTTAACAACAATTTAATTTTATGCAACGCGACGAACAAATTTTTGAATTGATACAGGCTGAAAATGAGCGCCAATTACATGGTATAGAACTTATAGCGTCTGAGAATTTTGTAAGCGAACAAGTAATGGAAGCAGCAGGTTCTGTATTAACTAACAAGTATGCCGAAGGGTATCCAGGAAAGCGTTACTACGGTGGTTGTGAAGTGGTAGATGAGGTTGAGCAAATAGCAATAGACAGAGCAAAAGCCTTGTTTAATGCAGCGTATGTAAATGTACAGCCACACTCTGGAAGTCAAGCCAATACTGCGGTATACCACGCATGCATAAAACCAGGTGATACTATTTTAGGTTTCGATTTGTCTCATGGTGGGCATTTAACACACGGGAGTCCCGTAAACTTTTCTGGGCGTTTATACAATCCTGTATTTTACGGTGTAGACAAAGAAACAGGTGTGTTGAACTACGATAAAATTCAAGAAATTGCTACAAAAGAGCAACCAAAATTAATAATTGCAGGTGCATCTGCCTATTCTAGAGATATAGATTTTAAACGTTTTAGAACAATAGCAGATAGCGTTGGCGCTATTTTATTAGCCGATATTTCGCATCCTGCAGGCTTAATTGCTAAAGGTATTTTAAACGATCCGTTACCGCATTGCCACGTCGTTACCACTACAACGCATAAAACATTACGAGGCCCAAGAGGCGGTATGATTATGATGGGTAAAGATTTTGATAACCCTTTTGGTATCACACTTAAAAATGGAAACCTTCGAAAAATGTCGTCGCTATTAGATTCTGCGGTATTCCCAGGAAACCAAGGTGGCCCGTTAGAGCATATTATTGCAGCAAAAGCAATTGCTTTTGGCGAAGCGCTAACCGATGATTTTTTACAATACCAGTTACAAGTTAAAAAAAATGCATCAGCAATGGCCGAAGCATTGGTTGCTAAAGAGTATCATATTATTTCTGGCGGAACAGATAACCACATGATGCTCATAGACCTTAGAAACAAAAACGTTTCGGGTAAAGATGCAGAACAAGCTTTGGTAAAAGCAGATATTACGGCCAACAAAAACATGGTACCTTTTGATGATAAATCGCCATTTGTAACCTCAGGTATACGCTTAGGTACTGCCGCTATCACAACACGCGGTTGTAAAGAAGACGATATGGCTGCCATTGTAGACTTGATTGATGAAGTCATCACAAATTTTGATAACCAAACGGTATTAGAATCGGTTAAAACTCGCGTAAATGCTATGATGGCTAACAAACCTTTGTTTGTATAATAAATAGATGTCATGCTGAACTTGTTTCAGTATCTATAAAAATTAAAATCCTGCCTTGTGTAGGATTTTTTTATGGCGTTACCCCGCAGAAAAAGCGGGGTCAGGCTATCCGATATATCTTTTTTGCAGAAAAAGCAAAAAAGGATGCCGCTACTATCCTTAACGCACTAGTTTGCTAGCTTTGGGTTTAAAAACTTAGGAGGCTTTTGTTTTTGATAGGTTTTTTCAAATTCAAATACCTTTTAAAATACACTAGAAATTTAAGATTCCTTTTAGAGAAATAAGATGTTATAAATCATATTTTAGCACAAAAAAATACCATGCGATTATTTACTATATTATTTCTACTAAGTTTAAGTTCTACCCTTATGGCACAAAACACAGAAGAGTTACCGTATTATAAAATACCTGAAGCAGCACAAACATATACTGCAGGCACCACAGTATCTAGAATGATAGACGGTTTAGGATTTCGTTATTATTGGGCAACCCAAGGCTTAAGAGCTGAAGATTTAGCCTATAAACCAAGTGCATCAGGAAGAACCTCACGCGAAACCATTGAGCATTTATTTGGCTTATCAAACTTTATACTTAGTACAGTTATAAAAGATTTTAAGCCAGTAGACGGTATGGCAATGACTTTTGAAGAAAAGCGAAAGCAAACCTTACTAAACTATAAAAAAGCTTCCGATATTTTAAGAACTACAAACGATATCGCAATTTTTGATAATGCTAAATTTCCCTTTTGGAATGTTATAAACGGCCCAATAGCCGATGCGTTATGGCATTGCGGACAAATAGTAATGTTACGTCGCGCTTCAGGAAATCCCTTTAATTCTAAAGTAAGTGTGTTTGCAGGAAAACTAATAGACTAGTTGTTATCCCAATATATTATTTTTTAAAATCACCAAGCATTACAAATTGTTTTTGGTGTAAACTATACCAAACAACGGCGGATAGGTTTGTGCATTCAGTAACAATTCCGTCTAAAAGGTTATGGTCTGCCACCACTACCAAGCAAAGTATTACTAGCATATGTATTAGCATATAAATTGTGAAAGAGAACATTACCATACACAACCCAATAGCATCTTGTAATAAAAAATGTAAAAAGGTGCGCTGTGTTGCGCAATAAACCTTGTAAAAAACAATAATGGCATTGTAGTTTCTAAATTAGTAGAATCTTATAAAAAAGAGCTGTAATTGAAACAATCTTTTTTTATGATCTAAGGCCATTAATATCATAACTAATTTTCGTAATACATTTATAAATGCAATACGATGAGATTTTATTTTCATTGTAAATAAAAGGCTTTAAAAATATAAGGTTTTAGAAACACATCCAATATGATATAAATAGGTAAAGCTTTGACATTCAATAAATTTATATAAAATTCATGAGTAATTTGTTCGTGTTTTAAAAATAGAATCTTAATTTTACTGAAAACTAAACATTATGAATTCAAAATTACTCTCATTCTTTTTTTTAACGACTTTATTAGGGTTCTCTCAAACAGATATCCAGCAACTTCATAGTACAAGTGGCTCTCAATTTACAATTATGTCAGGAACCGTAGACCAAACTGCCTCTGGTGCCAATGCATCATGGGATTTTACGAGCTTAACACCAACATCAGAAGTATTAACTGATGTTTATACTGATAATGGTGCAACGTCCTCCATTGAAACTTTTGAGGGGACTACATTACAAAATTCTATTAATTTGGCAACGGATGCTGAAGTACTCTCTTTTACAGGTATTTTTTCTCAAGATATTAATGGCACATACACTGATACTGGTATTATAGGTACATTTCCTTTAAGTTTTAACTATACAAATACAGATGGTTTAGAAGGTACTTTTACAAGCGATACCACCGATGGTAATATTTTAAACACAAGTACTATTAACGTAAATGTTGATGCTTGGGGAAATTTAAAAGTTGGAACTTTTGATGGCGAGGTAACTAGACTAGTTATCATTCAGAATTTAGATTTAAACGTATCTACGTTAAATTTCCCAGGAATACTAAGCACCTACTATTATTATGATGCGAATAGTAATGATATTGTATTTAGGTTTACAAGGTTGCAGGTAACGCCGCCTATTGGTGCTCCTGTTGATGATATCATCTTAGAAAGTTTGTCTACATACACGTTATCAAATAACGAAAATTCTATTGCAGATGCGCAATTATCTATTGCAACAAATCCTGTTGCTAATGTTTTAAAATTTAAAGCTGATAGTAGCTTGAAACTAGAAACAGTAAGTGTTTTTGATATAACGGGTAGAGCGGTATTACGTAAAGATAACGTAGATAGAAATTTGGATGTTACAAGTTTAACATCAGGAATTTATATGGCTATTATAGCTACAAACAAAGGTGTGGTGTCTAAACGATTTGTTAAGCAGTAAGTTTTTAAACATATCTTTAATATGCGTTAAAAATTAAAAGCGGAATATAAAAAAAGTGTTACTAGTTTTAGTAACACTTTTTTGTTTTTAAACAGCTGAAGCTTTTTCTTTTTTGCTTGAAAAATTAACTTCAATTTGGTTGTGTATAATATCGTCAAACGTTTCTCGTTTTCTTATTAAATGGGCTTTGTTATTATACCACAATACTTCGGCTGGCCTGTATCTAGAATTATAGTTACTGGCCATAGAGAAACAATAAGCACCAGCATTTTTAAATCTTAAAATATCACCTTCATTAATCTCGTTAATACGTCTGTTATTTCCAAAAGTATCAGTTTCGCAAATATAGCCTACAACAGAGTAAAAACGTTCTCTACCTTTAGGGTTTGAGATGTTGTCAATCTCATGATGCGACCCATAAAACATTGGTCTAATTAAATGATTAAAACCAGAGTCTACTTGAGCAAAAACGGTTGAAGTTGTTTGCTTTACAGCATTTACTTGAGTTAAAAAATGACCAGATTCACTTACTAAAAACTTACCAGGTTCAAAAGCTAGGGTTAAATCTTTTCCGTACGCTTTACAAAATGCGTTAAATTTAGAAGATAATTTTTTGCCTAATTCTTCAATATTTGTTTCAATATCGCCTACTTTATACGGTACTTTAAATCCAGATCCAAAATCGATAAATTCTAAGTTTTTAAAGTTTTTAGCTGTTTCAAATAAAATTTCGCTTGCGTAAAGAAATACATCTATATCTAAAATATCACTACCAGTATGCATATGTATACCATTAATATTCATTTTAGTATTTTCTACAATACGCAACAAATGTGGAATTTGGTGTATAGAAATACCAAATTTAGAATCTATGTGTCCTACTGAAATATTTGCATTGCCACCTGCCATAACATGTGGATTTATACGAATACAAACAGGAGTAGTAGGATGCTTAGCGCCAAACTGTTCTAGTATAGATAGATTATCAATATTTATTTTAACCCCAAGTTTTGCGGCCTTTTCAATTTCATCAAGCGAAACACCATTTGGTGTAAATATAATTTGTTCGGGCTTAAACCCTGCAGCTAATCCTAATTGTACTTCTTGTATAGATACTGTATCTATACCAGCACCCAATTGCTTAAATAGTTTTAGGATAGAAATATTAGACAGTGCTTTAACTGCATAATTCAACTTTAATTTTTTAACAGATTTAAAAGCAGATGTCAATCTGTTATACTGTGCCTCAATTTTATCAGCATCATATACATATAAAGGACTTCCAAACTCTTCTGCAATTTTTAGTAATTGGGTATTTTCCATTAGATTTAAATAATTTCAGGCAAAGATATTTGTTTAGTATTAAAAACAAATAAATAACAATAAATTATTGCAAATTAAACATTTTGTTAAATAATTAACAATTGATAGAATTTCAAAGGTTAAAATAAACCCAATAGTTGCGTTAAATATTAGAATAATTACAAGTGATTATTTACTTTTGTTGTTCTTAAAAGGAAAGCGAAAATTATGAATTTACACGAATATCAAGGAAAAGAATTGTTAAGTAGTTTTGGTGTACGCATTCAACGCGGTATTGTTGCACAAACTGCGGATGAGGCTGTAACGGCTGCCAAAAAATTAACTGAAGACACTGGCACGGGGTGGCATGTAATTAAAGCTCAAGTACATGCTGGTGGACGTGGTAAAGGTGGCGGCGTTAAATTAGCCAAAAGTTTGGATGACGTAAAAACTATAGCAGGACAAATCATTGGTATGGATTTAGTGACACCACAAACTTCTGCCGAAGGTAAACGTGTGCATCAAGTTTTAGTTGCTGAGGATGTATATTATCCAGGTGACTCTGAGCCAGAAGAATATTACATGTCTGTTCTATTAAATAGAGCGAATGGTACAAATATGATTATGTATTCTACCGAAGGCGGTATGGATATAGAAACTGTAGCAGAAGAAACACCACACTTAATTTTTACTGAAGAAATTAATCCTGCAACAGGAATATTACCTTTTCAAGCGCGTAAAGTAGCTTTTAATTTAGGATTATCTGGAGCGGCTTTTAAGGATATGACAAAATTTGTAACAGCATTATATACTGCTTATGTAAAGTCTGATGCTTCGTTATTTGAAATAAACCCAGTTTTAAAAACAAGTGACGATAAAATTATGGCTGTTGATGCTAAAGTATCTTTAGATGACAATGCGTTATTTAGACATAAAGATTTAGCTGCATTACGCGATTTAAGAGAAGAAAACCCTATTGAAGTAGAAGCAGGAGAAAAAGGGTTAAATTATGTAGACCTTGATGGTAATGTAGGGTGTATGGTAAATGGAGCAGGTTTGGCCATGGCAACTATGGATTTAATTAAACAAGCAGGTGGTGAGCCAGCAAATTTCTTAGATGTTGGTGGTACTGCAGATGCTGCTAGGGTAGAAGCTGCATTTAAAATTATTTTAAAAGATCCAGCTGTAAAAGCTATTTTAATCAATATTTTTGGAGGTATTGTGCGTTGTGATCGTGTAGCACAAGGCGTAATTGATGCTTATAAAAATATGGGTAATATTGATGTGCCTATTATTGTAAGATTACAAGGTACTAATGCTGATGTTGCAAAAGAACTTATTGATAACTCAGGATTAGACGTATTAAGTGCTACTGAGTTCCAAGAAGCTGCTGATAAAGTACAAGCTGTTTTAGCTTAAGCATTAACATTATAATAAAATTGAAAGAGCGATACCTAAGTATCGCTCTTTTTTTGTTTTCTAGCGTCTCCTTTAGGCGTAGATTTCTGTTTTTCTGGCATAGGGCCTCGTAAATGAATAACAAGTCCGTTTAAAAAATTTCTAAGAATTTGATCACCACACTCCATGTACTTTGGATGATCTTCTCTTCTGAAAAAGGCACCTAATTCACTTTTTGAAATTCTAAAGTCTACGAGCTCAAATATTTTTACAATATCATCATCACGTAGCTTTAGTGCTACTCTTAATTTTTTTAAAACATCATTATTGGTCATATTTTATATATCTAAATTTTCAATGTGCATTTCATCGATTTTGTATCAAGCGAAATGTGTTTTTAGCGTTTTACTTGTGCTTTCAAAGATACTTTAATATTTACTAATAAAACCTCTCGTTTTTTGCTTAAAATTATTTTTAAGTAATTGATATTTAATTGTTTAAGTTTTTAAAATAAGATTTTATTATAATATCGATTAAATGTTTATATGCATTTATTTTAGACAAAAAAAAATAGCATATGATAAACATGATAAAATAGACGATAAATAACATCCCGTTTTTCGATAAGCGGTATTATATCTACGATTAGTAAAAAGCCTTTCTCTGTAAATTTATAATGTAATTAAATCACACCCTCAAAGCATGATTAACAGAGTTGAAAAATTAAGTCTTTTATCAGAAATGATAGCATTTGCGCAATATGATAAAGACATACAGGACATAGAATATAACTTTTTACTTGGTGTCGCTAAGCAATTGGGTATTTCTCGTGAAGATTTTGATTATTTAATAAATCATCCTATAGATTATACACACTTAAAATCTCATAGCGAGCGTATTGTACAGTTTCATAGATTAGTATTATTAATGAATATTGAACAGGAGCATGGAAGTAATACTGCGTCTTCTGGAGTTATAAAACTTTATAATTTTGGATTAAGAATGGGTTTAAGCCACGAATCAATCTCTAAAGTATTGTATTTAATGGATAGTTTTCCAAATAAAATAGTACCACCTGATGTTTTAATAGATATTTTTAAAACACAGTATAACTAATAAGTGTTGACAAAAGTAGGTCTTAATCGGCTGAATTTATGAAAAGCTAAAGGTATTTAAACCTTTAGCTTTTCTAATTTATTTTGGTAGCCTGTTATTTCATCTCTAAGTTTAGCAGCAATAATAAAGTCTAATTGTTTTGCTGCCTCCTCCATAAGTTTACGCTTTTCTCTTATTTTCTTTTCTAATTCTGGTTTAGATAAATACTCACTTTCTGGTTCGGCAGCTTTTGCAGCTTCTAATTCGTAACTATAGGTACTTACAGAGTTTTTAGATAACGCATTATCTAAACTTTTATTTAAGGCTCTAGGTTTAAGCTTATGTTTGGTGTTGTAAGCTATTTGTTTTTCGCGCCTGTATTCGGTTTCATCAATAGTTTTTTGCATACTGTTGGTTATTTTATCAGCATACATAATAGCTTTACCATTTAGGTTTCTGGCTGCTCTACCCACAGTTTGTGTTAACGATCGGTTAGAACGTAAAAACCCTTCTTTGTCAGCATCAAGGATGGCAACAAGTGAAACTTCTGGTAAGTCCAAACCTTCACGAAGTAAATTAACACCAACCAAAACATCAAACAAGCCTTTGCGCAAATCTTGCATAATTTCTACACGTTCTAAAGTATCAACATCACTATGTATGTAACGGCATCTAATTTGAATTCTATCTAAATATTTAGTCAATTCTTCTGCCATACGTTTTGTAAGCGTTGTAACTAAAGTACGTTCGTCTTTTTCAACCCTAACTTGAATTTCTTCAATTAAATCATCAATTTGATTTAAACTTGGGCGCACTTCAATAATTGGGTCTAGTAAACCCGTAGGGCGAATAACTTGCTCTACATAAACACCATCTGTTTTCTGTAACTCATAATCAGCAGGTGTGGCACTTACATAAATAACTTGGTTTTGCAACGCTTCAAATTCTTCAAACTTTAAAGGACGGTTGTCCATTGCCGCAGGTAATCTAAATCCATATTCTACCAAGTTTTCCTTTCTACTTCTATCACCACCATACATGGCATGTACTTGCGATATGGTAACATGGCTTTCATCAACCACCATCAAATAATCGTCAGGAAAATAATCTAACAAACAGAAAGGCCTTGTACCTGGTAATCTGCCATCTAAATAGCGTGAATAATTTTCAATACCAGAACAGTAGCCTAATTCTCTAATCATCTCTAAATCAAACTCAGTACGTTCTTTTAAGCGTTTTGCTTCTAAATGCTTTCCAATATCTTTAAAATAATCGTGTTGTTTTACTAAATCGTCTTGAATGTTTTTTATGGCACCTTGTAGAACCTCAGGAGACGTTACAAACATATTTGCAGGATAAATATTTAGGCGGTCGTATTTTTCTACAACTTGATTGGTTTGAATATCAAAAGACTCAATATCTTCAATTTCATCACCAAAAAAATGAATGCGAAATGCATCATCTGCATAACTAGGAAAAATATCCACGGTATCGCCCTTTATTCTAAAATTACCATGTTTAAAATCGGCTTCGGTTCTAGAATATAAACTTTGTACTAATTGATGCAATAGTTTAGTTCTAGAGATAACTTGATCTCTTTCTAAAGTAATTACATTTTTTTGAAATTCTATAGGGTTACCAATACCATATAAACACGATACTGATGCCACAACCAATACATCTCTTCTTCCAGAAAGTAAGGAAGATGTTGTACTAAGTCGCATTTTTTCGATTTCCTCATTTATAGATAAATCTTTTTCAATATAAACTCCAGAAACTGGGATGTAGGCTTCAGGTTGGTAATAGTCATAATACGACACAAAATATTCTATAGCATTATCAGGGAAAAATTGTTTAAACTCAGAGTATAATTGTGCTGCAAGCGTTTTGTTGTGTGCTAATACTAGCGTGGGGCGTTGTACTTCTTCAATAACATTAGCTACCGTAAATGTTTTTCCAGAACCTGTAACGCCTAATAGTGTTTGATATTTTTCATTAGAAAGAATACCATTTTTTAGTTGTTTGATAGCTTCTGGTTGATCTCCAGTTGGACTAAATTCTGATTCAATTTTGAATTTCATTTAGCAAAATTACGGAAAATATGTGGTTATCGTTTTAATGTAAAATGCCCCATAAATGTTCTGCCATCTTGTAGATTTACTTTAAACCAATAGTCTTCGGTTGGCATAAGTTGCCCATTAAACGTACCGTCCCAACCTCTAGAGCTTGGTGAGAGTTGTTTTAAGAGTTTGCCATACCTATCAAATATATAGATGAGACTATTGGACTGTATATTGTTACTTATACCTTGTATTTGCCAAAAATCGTTTACACCATCTCCATTAGGTGTAAAAAATCTTCTGCTACCAATTACTGAAATTGGTATTTCTATTTCACCACAAATTTCTTCTCTAATAAATAGGGTGTAGAATCCAGCTCTAACATTTGTAAATACAGGTTCGGTTTGGTAATCTATAAAATTAGAACCTTCTTCAACTAGCGCATATTCGTAGATGCCGCGACCTATATTTGCGGTATCTATGCTTACCGTATTGTTTTGAGAAATATCGTTAATGGTAATATCTTCTAAAGTAATATTTGCAGCTTCCGATGAATTCACAACGATATCTCTGGTTCTTGAACATCCTGTGCCGTCAGTTTTAGTTAATGTTATAGAATAAGTTCCTGGTGTAGATACATTTTCTAAAACCGCATTTGTGGAAATTACACTGCCTTCAAAATTCCATTCGTAGGTATAAGTTTCTCCTGAATTTGATGCTATAGGCTCTAAGTCGATGCTAAATGTAGGATTGAATGAACATACAATTCTTGGACTTTCAACTTCAAATTCTGGTAAAGGATTTACAATAAAATCTATAGTAGTTGTTACAGCACATATAGGGTTTAAGGTATTAAAAACCTCCACTGTTATTGTTTGATTTTCTGAGTTTAAAGGATTGGGTAGTGTGTTACTAGAAACGTTATTTCCATTTTCATCCCTATAGTTGTAAACAATTTCCATACCTGTTTGTGCACCTAAAATGGTAGTTGTAAATGATGTTGTTGGGAATGGAAAAAAACCGTCATTATCAATATCGCCAGCGCTACCATCACATTCAATTTGCTGGGGTATAGTGTTTGCTATCACAGGTTGTTCGTCTACAGTAAAATTTATTGTGGTTTCATCAAAACATGCACCATCAGGATCTTGTGTATTGTTATTGGTAACTCTAACTATAATATTTTGATTTTCGGTTAGAAAAACGGGATCAATTGGACTTGTAACTTGAGTACCGTCATTATACAATAGCGGATCTCCATTTTCAGTAAAATAAGTTATGTTAACTTCCGATGGATTTTGCCCATTTAAAATATCAGATTCTAGTTGAGAGGTATCAAACGGGAAATTTAAAACAGTATCACTACTATCGCTATCGCAGGCGCTATCAAACGTTACTGGGTTTGCTGTTGGTAGTGCTTCAACGCTTAATACATCAGTTAATTCCTTAACCCCTAAACAATTGTTTCCAAGATTACTTTTAACTCTAACCCAAAGCGTTTGGATATTTGGAGAATTGCTATTTTCATGATTTGCAATATCTGTTATTTCATTTGTTTCTAACTCAGCATCTACAATGCTTTCATAAAAATGAGCAGTAACCGTAACGGTATTAAAAACGTTGGTTTCAATGTCGTCTCTTATTGTGGTTAAATCGAACGTAGAAATTCCGTCGCGATTGTTTGTGCCATCATCACATTGAAATAAGGATTGCGTATTATAAACCGTTAAAGCTGCACTACTTGGGTTTACCTCTAAGGTTAAAGGTACAACGCTAAAACAGCCATTTGTGTTTTCCACCCTTATCCATACAGTTTCAGGTATAAAGCCTAATGCATCTTGATACGCTTCTGGTGTTGTAATAGGGTTAGTGTTGCTATTAGCTTCAGGCTCAGTTTCAAAATAAGTGAATATTAAATTTTCTGCTACAAAATTTGGATTTATTTCTGTTTTAATTTCGTCTAAGGTTAGATTGAAAAAGGATTGCCCGTCATTACTATCATCATCACATTGTTGATAAACACTTGGGGAATTTGCCATTGGTAATGGATTAACTTCAATTAGTGCCGCATCAGAAAATATACCACAACTGTTACCATCACGATCTAATTTGACGCGATATTGATAGTTGTTGAAAGTTAATTGAATATTAGTGATGACTAATTCATCTGTTTGCGAGCCAGAGTATGTTGCATCATCCACTACTGTTACCCACGTAGTACCTCCATTTGTGCTAATTTCCCATTGAAAAAATTCTGCTTCAGAAGAAACTATTGTAAAACTATCGGTAGATGCTTCGCAGGCAGTTAAATTTTCAGGTTGCTGCGTTATGGTTATTGGAGCAGCTGTTAAATAATTTGCATCTGGTATTGTATAACCGTCGGTAGCGTTGGTAACTAAACCTTGCCCTGTAGTAGCATCGGCTACTACGTCTACTACAACAGCAGCATCACCTAAATAGGTGTCCATATTTGCATCTGAAAAGCCAGCTTCAATGACATCTGTACAGGAATCTCCATCACTATCTTCATCGATGTAACTGTAAATACCATCAGTATCCAAATCATTTAAGGTATAACCTATCATATTGCTATCTGGGGTAGTTTCTGCAGCGTCTATCCAACCATTACTCCCGAAATTTGGACCATCAACGATACCATTTAAATCGGTATCAGAGAGTAAGCCTAACTCTCCCGTTTCTATCAAGTCTGTAATACCATCATTATCACTGTCTAAATCGTAAAAATCTACTACTGTATCGCCATCTGTATCAATTGGCATAATAGAAGCGTCATAAATATCGTCTAAACCATCACTATTGGCATCAATTCCCGATAAGGCCACAAAAATACCAGTATTTTCAATGAAATCAGGAATACCGTCGTTATCGCTATCTAAATCAAATTCATCCTTAATACCATCAAAATCAGTATCTCGTGTAAAGCATGTTAATGAAATATTACCACTAAACGTTGAGGGTGCAGTTGTGTTTTCTACAACATGATCAAAAGAAAATCCGTCTACTTGGTTTGCCAAAAATGTATAAGGTGTAGATCCGTTGGGTGTTGGATTAAATTTAAATCGAATTTCAGAGCCAGAAATAATGGTAACACCAGTTTCAAAAATACCATCAAAATTAGAATCTACTAATAGCCTGTTATCTGGGTCTAAAAGTGTGATGTTTTTATTTAAAGGTAGTATGCTTGCTATAAAAAATTCACCATCAACATTTGTGTGTGTGGTACCAATATCTTCTGAGAATTTTACGTTAATGGGTTCTGTAAAAGTAATGATATAGTTATTATCGGCATTATTAGCTTGGTCTATTTCGCTTATTATAGTGCCTGTTCCTGTAAGCCTTAATATGCTATTATTTGGTTCTGTACGGTTTATAGTAGTTGTATTTGTAGCAATAGTTGTATTTGAACTGCCATCTTGAAATCGTAATATTGGTGGACGCGTATCAGATAAATCTAAAATAACATCCCCTTGAGATTCAGTACAATTTAAGATGCCGTCGTTATCATTATCGATATCTATGTTATCTATAATACCGTCGTTATCTCTATCGTCTGGACAAATACTTACTGGTATTTCTATAGATTCTAATTCCTCGCCAGTACAGGTTATAATGCCAACTAGTTTATAAGTTCCAGGAGTATCTGGAGTTAAACTAGCACTATTTTCCATAAGATCTACAAATCCTGCACCAGACCCATCATCAAAAAGCCATCTAAAACTATCAAAATTTTGAGCGTTAGCAGCTTCTAGGGTTACGTTAGGAATACAGTTGCCAAGTGCAGCAAATTCAGCATCAAAATTTATTTCGGGTGGAGAAGGGAATCCAGAATAAAAACTACCTGAAGTTGCTGCACCTGTATAATTAAAGTAGGCACAATATAACTCGTCATCACTTTCAACTGTTATATTGCCGTTAATCCCCTTTATTTTATAGGTGATATAATCAATATTTCCAGTAACAGGGCTCGGAGTCCCTAAATTTATATTTCCAGTTGTAGACGATGTTACCGTAACATTAGCTGTAGTTCTTGTAACTATAGTAATACCGCCTTCGTATATTGAAGGGCCTATATTATTTATATTAGCAATGTTATCTAAATTACCTCGGGTTTCACAACTAAGCGGTGGCACAAAAAACATACCTTGGTTTGCTTCAGAAGGGTTGCCATTATTACCTAAACCACCCACGCCTTGGTATGCGAAAACAGGTTGAGAGGTCTCTACATACATATTGCCGTTACTACTATAGTTATTACCCTCTATAACAAAATATTCTCCAGCATTTATAAAAATGCCTGTAGCATTGCCATTAATAATAATGGAAGTATTATTAGTATGTGCTACTAACAAAACATTTTCCCAAGCATTATTGCCATCACCCCTTACAAAAATATACTCTGTACCAATTTTACTTAGTCCAACTATTTGGTCTATACCATAGTCTCTAGCGTTGCCATCACTAAAGCTACCATTTGCAGAGCCACAGTTTACTACAACTGGTTTATCAGAATTCACCAAACAACCAATTAAACCGTCTGTGTTTACAGATGTATCATTGCTATTTATTGCTAAAGTATAACTCTCTCCCTCATTTAGTGTTACGTTTACAGGTATCGGGCCGTTGTAATTTTGAATAACAATACCATTTGGAAGATTACTAAAATTAACTTGCGTATTATTTTCTGTTGCCATTACAGAAACAAAGTTAAGATAGTTGTCTTGTGGGTTTTCGTTGGTATAACTTCCAATTCTAAATATTGTGTCAGGAGCTGAAATACCTTTACTAACCAGTGCACCAGCTTGAAAACCTCCACCTGCATTCATTCTAACAGATACATAAATGACATCTTCAGATTCTATAATGTAGCCTTTATCTCTTGAAATTACACTTGATGCTGGTGATGGTATGTAAAGCTGCGTATTCCCACCACTACCTATAAATATTTCTTCGGGATTATTATTACTAATTACTCCTGTGATGTAATTTGCTTCTGGTTGCCCTATAGGCTTAATGGTATAAGGAACATCTGAAGTTCTTGGAGTTGATAAGTAAATATATTGATCTTGAGGACTAGAACTACCTGAATCTGCAAAAGTTAAAGGTGGTATATAGTGTGTTTTACTTAGTTGAGAAAAACCATTAAAACCTAGTAAAATAATAAAACACGTAAGTATAATTTTTACAAAACGGCTATCAATCATTTTTAAAGATGCTTTTTTTTCTTTAAATATATATGAATATTACATATATGACTCACTTAAACGTTTAAAGTTTAATTTTAATGCTTAAAAAACATCTTTTTTTGTAGAAGAGAAAAAAGAGCTATCGTTTTAATGCGAAGTGACCGCGAATGTTAAAACGTTCGCCTTCATGTATGATATCTGCAGAAAACCAATAATCATCTGCGGGCATATTTGCACCATTAAACGTACCATCCCAACCCGGAGACGAGTGTGATAGCATTTTGAGGAGTTTGCCGTACCTGTTATAAATAAAAACTTGAGTTCCTGGTAATTGGTTAGCGCCTTTAACGTGCCAAGTATCAAAAAAACTATCGTTATTTGGTGTAAAAAATTTGGGAATATCAAATATAAAAACCGTGTCGAATGTTGGTCTACATCCATTTAAATCTATAACAGTGATGTCATGAGATCCTATAGACACATTATCAAAAACATTTGACGTTTGCGGTTCACCATCATCTAAAATAAATTGGTAATCTCCAGTGGCATTTGCATCTATATTTACTGTAATACTATTGGGGTCTGTAAAGTTAACTGTTGTAGATGGGTTTAGTGGTGCTTGTTGCGATTCTATAACTTCAAAGTTTTGAGTAAACTCACAACTTGTAGTTTTGGTTACACTTACCCAATAACTTCCAATTTGATCAGGACCAACTAACGTTATTTCTGGAGTTGTTTCACCAGTAGACCATAAATACATATCGCCACTTACTCCTGTTTCTGCACTTATGGTTAGTGGTAAATCGTCTGTACATAATGCAACAACATCTTCAATAGGTATTACCGGAAGTGGTAATACTTCTATATTAAATTCTGTAATATCAAAACATCCAGTATCAGTATTTTCTAACCTAGCATAAATGGTTTCATTTAGGTTTACATCGTGTAATTCATCTAAAACATCTATTTCAGCCTCAGCGTTTTCTATGCTTGTATAGTAAGTAATTTTGTAGTTAGGTATATTTTGTGTTCCCAAAATATCACTTTCAGTATCAGAAAGGTTAAATTGTAAGATACCATCAAAATCATCATCACAATCGCTCAAATCTACTGGCCTATTTGCTATAGGGTTTTCATTAATTTGTAATGTAAAACTCCCAAAACCAATACAATCAGTATTCAAATCTAGCATACGTGTGTATATAACATGACTACTAGAAGAATAGTTAAATAGATTACTCAAAGCATTTTCATTATTTTGAGCATCAGTAGAGCTTTCAAAATAGCTAATAGATACAGTATTTAAATCATCAACAATAATATCATCCATTATAGACAAATTAAATGTATCTGTATCATTATCACATACAGGATACGTACCACTAAACTCAATAGTAGGCAAGGGTGTAACTACAAGATCTAAAGGCAATACCGTAAAGCAGGTTGTAAGTGTATTGGTAACTTTTATATAAACAGTTTTGGAGTTTGAATTATAAGCACTTGGATTTGTTATTTCAAGCGCATCGTTTTCAACATCATTTATGTTTTCAAAGTAGTTTACAACAGTACCGGTTTGTAACCTGTCAAAGTTTTCATATTCGGCATCATCAAGGTCAAATATTGTAAAACCGTCAAAATCATCATCACATAATACAAAAGGTTCAGTAGCCGAAAGGTCTGGCGCAGCAACAACATTAATTCCAAAGTCTTCAATAACAAAACAGTCAGAATCTTGATTGTCAATTCTAACATAAAGCTGTTGAGGGTTTAAAGTGTTTGTAAATTCTAGAGGTACTGCATCAACATTGTCTATTGCATTTTGTTCGCTTGTAAAGAAATTTATGTCTAGGTTAGTGGTTGAGTTTTCAGAAATCTCATCTATTTTTTCATTTAAATCAAAAATACCAATACCATCATTACTATTATCATCACATATAAGAAATGATGTAGGAGCATTATAAACTGGATTAGCACCAACCTCAATAATAAAGGATGATGTGGCATTACAAGTAGCGTCGGTAACATTCTCAACACGAACATAAATGGTTTGAGGACTAGATAAATTTGTGTAAGGTGTTGATTTGTCTATTTGATTTGTAAAAGCAGCATCTTCAAAATATAAAACTTGCATATCGTTTTGTCCATTTAGAATTTCTGCATCCCAATCTGTAAATAAAAATTCTGTACGTTCATCGTTGTCATCTTCACATAGTTGAAAATCTCTTATCGGAAGTATTGTTGGAATAATATTTACTACAATATCTAAATTTACTATAGCATAACATCCTGATCCTGTGTTGTCTTCAACTCTAACATAAATAGTTTGGGTAGCAGTTTCAAATGCCAAACGGTCTGTTATTGCATTCATATTAGCGTTTGCATCTTCTTCAGAAGTAAAAAATTCAATGTTTATACCAGTTGTACTTGCAACTATTTCAGGAATTTTATCTTCAAGATTTAAAATGGTAAGGCCGTCATCATCATTATCACAAATTAACCATGGTGCAGGTTGTGTTGTAGCTGGTGCTGGTCTTACCTCAATATCAAATGGATTTATTGTAAAGCAACCCGTATCAGTATTTTCAACTCTAGCATAAAGTGTTTCATTTGCTGAGGTATTTACGTAGAAAGGCGGTAATGGGTTAAAGTTTGTCTCAGCATCTGTTTGACTTCCAAAATATGTAACTATAAAATCTGTATTACCACCAGTAATTCCATCATCAAAAAGAGCTAATTCTATGCTAGCAAAACCGTCTTCATCTTCGTCGCAATACGGAATTGGGTTTATGGGATTAAATATTAAAACAGGATCTACTACTAGATTAATATCAGCTACTTCTGTACAATTACCATTTCCTATACTAATAATTAAGTTTGTAGGGTTTGATGCCGTATATAATTGATTTTTATCTATTGGATTATTATTGTTAAAATCATCTTGTGTTTCGAAGAATGTGACATTGATATCAGGAAGATCATTAGCAATAAATGTTTCTATTGTGAGTAGGTTGAAACTTTGAATACCGTCATTCGTACTATCATCACACAAGGCAAACTCTCCAGTGTCAGTTCCCGTTAGTAGTAAATTTGTGTGAATTTCTAAAGGCACAATTGAGGCGCAACCTGTTACATTATCTTCCACACGTACAAAAACTGTTTGTACATTTGGTGATATATTTTGATAGTTTGTTTCGTTAGCTATCGGGTTAGTGTTCTCGTTAGCATCTTCAAAGCTCTCATGAAATGTTGTAGTAACACCAGTAAGCCCTTGTAATATATCTGCTAATGCTTGTGTTAAATCAAAAGTATCAATTCCATCAAGATCTGCATCACAGCCATCTAAAGGTATAGGTTCTCTGTTTACTATAGGGCTGTTGGTAATATCTATAGTTAATGTACTTGTAGTATAACACCCCGTTGTAATATTTAGCACTCTTATAAATAAAGACTCATTAGGTGTATTTGTATTTATATATGGTATTGGTACTGGATTATTTCCACTATTAGCATCAATAGTGTTGAAATGATAGGTAACTAATAAGTTAGAGTCTCCAGAGGTGATTTCATCATTTTTAACACTTAAATCTATTGTTGTAAAACCATCGCTAGGGTCATTATCGTCGTCACATATTTCTAAATTTGTAGGGTTTGTAATATCTGGTATTGTATTTACAACAATATTGAATGTTGTGTAAGCAACGCATCCAGAGTCTAAATCGTTAATTCTAACAAAAATAGGTTGAGATAAAGAAGAATTTTGAATGGGATTAGTAATTGCATTAACATTAGCTCTAGCTTCTGCATCAGATAAGTGGTAACTAAAGGTGTAATTGGTAAATGTTATACTGCTTGTTAATTCTGCATCTTTAGTAGAAAGATCAAAAGTTTCAACTTCATCTCCGCTCAAATCATCACAAAGTGAAAAATCAGAAATAGGATTTAAGTTAATTTCATTTTCTATAGTTACTGTTATTTCATCTTCTTCTACACATGTTGAGGTACCCAAAGGCGTGGTTATTTCTACACGATAAGTACCTGGTTGAGATACTTCTATAATTGCACTGTTTTCGTTGGGTATTGGTGTTGTACTACCATTTAAAAACCATTGGTATGTTGATGAAAAGTTTTGTATATCTGCATCTAAAGTAACTGAACTAGCACAGGTGGTAATATCTTCACCAAGTTCTAGAATTCTAAAGCTATCGCCTTCAATAAATACAGCAGAATCAAATCGTTGATCTGCCTGATCTGCAATAACTAATTTGATGTGATATTGCACATAAGGTGTTATAGACGCTGTTGCTGTAAGAACTTCGGTTCTACCATTATAATTGGTGTCTCCAATATTATAACCATCAAAAAACTCCTCGTTTTGAGCAGCGCAAACCCCAACTATTTCGTCGTGAACCGTGTTTGTACTAACTGGAACTGAAGTACCGGGGATTACAGCAATATTTTGATAAGGCGCGCCACTTCCTACTTCTCTAATTAGAAAAGCAAATCCATCAGAAATCTGACATGGATTGATACCTGAGTATTCCTCTGATGCTAATAGATAATTAAATTGTACTTGATTTGATATAGAAACAAAATCAAACTCTATAGATGTTGCATTTAAAAAATTATTGTTTCCTAAGGCTGCCTCTAAATCGGTATCTGTTCCCCAAGTTGTTGCACCTTCACTCAAATCTGTAGTTATAAGGCTATTGCCACCAGATTCTGCACTACCTGTAGAAAGTACTATACCATTTTCGAATGGAAAATTAGAAGCACCTCTACTAAATTCTCCATAACTTCTAAATCCATTTGTATCACCATTTACATTAGAGACTACGTTTGAGACTTCTACACAACCATCTACCAAATTATCTTCAATAAGTTGATTTACGCTAACATTGCCATTAACGTTAATTTGTTGAGCAGCAAGTGTGTATACACTAAAAAAAAGTATAATTAGTATAAAATTGAAATGTTGGGGCTTTTTCAATATCTTATGTTTGTATGATGCTATTAATTATTAAGATGCATTTTGGTGTCGAAAGTAAATATTTTTCAGACGAAACGCAAAAAAAACCGATAAAAAACATATTTTAAGGTTTTTATTAGCGTTTTAGAGTAAAATGATTGTTAAATACACGTCCATCTTCAAGTAAAACATTAAACCAATAATCATCACTTGGTAAAATTCTACCATTGAAAGTACCATTCCATCCTTTCTCTACAGGCAATAACTCTTTTAATAACTTACCATATCTGTTATAAATAAATACTTTAGTTTTTGATTGAAAATCTTCTGAAATTCCATATACCTGCCAAGTGTCATTAAATCCATCGTTATTTGGCGTAAAAAATTTTGGGAAACCAATTACAGAAATATTATCATTAACAGTGCCACAATCATTTTCAATATCTCTTACAAAAACATCATAAATACCAGGTTTTATATTTTGAAAAATATTAGAGTCTTGAAAAGGCGTCAATATACCATCATCTCTATTAGAGATGCTGTATTGGTATATACCCTCTCCAGAAACGTTTATAGTGATGGTATTATTTTGTGAAGCATTATCAACATTAATAGTATTGAATGTTGCTCTATTAGATGGGTCTACTGTAATTGTTCTATCTATAAAGCACTGAGACCTTACATTAGTTATTCTTACATTATATGTGCCAACGGTATTAATATCTATGCTATAAGTGGTTTCGCCTGTAGACCAATTGTACGCAAAAGCACTTTGATTACCATTAACTTCACCTGCGTCAATAGTAATAGTGTCTGGGAAAAAATTGGTGCAATATTGCACTGATACTTGTTTTTCAATTTGTGGTGGTAACTCTGCTACTAAAAATACTCTGCTGATACCGTAACAATTATTATTGTTTTCTACACGTGCATAAATGGTTTGTAAATAAGGTGTAGTATTAGTAAATGTATTATTTAGAGGGTTTATTTCACGTAAGGCATCATCATAAGTTTCATAATACGATATGCTAAGATTTAGAGGTGATCCATTAATAATATTTGAGTTCGCATCATTTAGATTAAAAGTATGGAAACCGTCCTCTAAACCATCGTCGTCACATTCAGATATAAAGGTGTCGGCAGTATCTGTAACACTTACACTTAATACTAACTCAACTTCAGCAATACATGAAGTATCGTTGTTAATTACTTCAACATAAATTGTTTCAGGGTTTGATGTATTAAGGTAATTATTAGGGTTATTAATAGTATTTGTTCTAGCAGCATCTACATAAAACATAGTTGATACATTAGTTGCTCCATTTGTTAATGCAGCTTCAGCTTCATTTAAATTAAAAACAGTAATTCCATCTTGTAAACCATCTTCATCACATTGTAGTATAGTACTATTTGAACTATTTGGAATTGGGTTTACTATTAATGTTAACGTTGAAGTGCTAAAGCAGTTTGTGTTTATTGTATCTTCAATACGTACAAAAATATCTTCCCTAAAAGCAGTGTTGTTATTGTACGTATCTGGTAGTTGTGTTGCAGTAGTACCAAGTTCTGCTCCAGATAATGTGCTGTGGTACGTAATGTTAATACTAGAAGGATCTTGCCCACCTAAGATCTCATCATTTCTGCTAGATAGTATAAATTCAGCTCTACCGTTAGTATTATCACCATCATTTAAATCATCACAAATGGTATAGTTTTGCGGTGTTATAAAATTGGGGCCTGAATTAACTGTTAAAGTAAATTCTGCTAAATCAAAGCATTCGGTAACTGTGTTTGTAATTCTAGTATATATAGTTTGGGGATTAAAAGTATTGGTGTACGGCCCAGTAATACTGTTTATACCAATATTAGCATCGCTTTCTGTTTCATGATAGGTAATAACAGTATTTGTTTGAGATCCCCTAATACTATTGGTGTTGTCTTGTAAATTAAAAGCTGTAAATCCGTCATTAAACGGTGCAACAGTATCACATCGTTCTAAATCAATTGGTGTACCACTGGTGCTGGCTTCATTTTCTGGTGGGTTCGAAAACTCAGCAGTTCCAGTCCATTCTAAAGAGAACGCACTTTGGCCTATTGGTCTATCTATCACAATAAAATACGTTTCGCCTGCTTGCGCATCAATAGATCTCACAAAACTATCACCATCTGCTCCTGGGCCTTCAGAAGTATCTTGCGATGATGAATTCATTCCTGTAAAATTATTGCTGAGACCTGCTTGCACGGGGTTTGTTGAAGAACAACGAATAGCTGTACCTAAAGCGCCACATGCTACATTAGGCCCAAACACGTAAAAGTCATAATCTTCATTTAAATCTGAGCTTTCAGGTCTTAATGTAAAACCTAGACTTCCAGCTGTAATAGTTGTTACTTTTAGCCATACGCTATTGTTTTCTTGTCCTTGACAAGAGTTGCTCGATGTAAGTTCTTGTTGCCCCACACCACTTGCATCTAAGTTGATTTGAGAATTTCCACAGGCCACAATAGCATTAGTACAATCTGTTGGCGACTGCGCAAGTAAAAAACTATAACTTATTACTAAGTTTAAGAGACATATTATTTTTTTAGTAGACTTCAAACTATTTTATATTTTAAGAGTGAAATGATTTTTAAAAACTCTGCCGTCTTGCAGCTGTACGGAAAACCAATAATCGTCTGAAGGTAATACTTGCCCATTTAATGTACCATTCCAGCCTTCGCCCAAGGGTGAAATTTCTTTTAGGAGTTTACCAAACCTGTTGAATATCATAATTTTTGTATTGGGTTGAAACATTTCAGAAACACCGTATACTTGCCAAGTATCATTAAATCCATCGTTATTTGGCGTGAAAAATTTTGGAAAACCAATAACAGAAACAGTATCATCTACACTACCACAATTATTCTCAATATCTCTTACAAAAACATCATAAATACCAGGTTTTACATTCTGAAATATATTAGTATCTTGAAAGGGCAGCATCATACCATCATCTCTATTTGATATACTGAATTCATATATGCCTTCTCCAGAAACGTTTATGGTGATTGTATTATTTTGAGAAGCATCATTAATTTCAATAGTATCAAAAGTTGCCACACTTGAAGGATCTACTGTAATTGTTCTATCTGAAAAGCATTGAGACCGTATATTAGTTATTCTTACATCATAGGTGCCAACTGTATTAATAGCTATACTATAAGTGGTTTCTCCTGTAGACCAACTATAGGTAAAATCGTTTTGATTGCCATTAATATTTCCTGCATCAATAGTGATAGTTTCAGGAAAAAAATTGGTGCAATACTGCACTAATTCTTGTTGTTCAACTTGTGGCGGTACATCAACTATTAAATCTACATCGCTAATACCAAAACAATTATTCTCACTTTCAACGCGTGCATAAATTTTTTGTAAAAAAGGTTGCGTGTTGGTGTATATTGTAGGTAACTCATTGTCTTCTAAAAGCGCGTCGTTAAAAGTTTCATAATACGAAATTGATAAACCATTAGCAAGCCCATTAGTAATTCTTCCATTTGCCGTTTCTAAATTAAATTCATGAAAACCATCATCCATACCATCGTCATCGCATTCAGGAATTTGTGTGTTATTAGTATCTGTATTACTTACGCTTAGCGTTAATTCAGCATCTGTATTACATAGCGTAACAGGATTAAATATTTCTACATAAATTATTTGATTTACTACAGAATTAGGGAAATTAGAAGGCGCTGTTATAAGGTCTGTTCTCGCAGCATCAGTGTAAAAGCGTACCATAAATTCTGCATTGTTTTCTGTTAGTGTATTAGTAGCTTCCTCTAAATTGTATATTGTTAAACCATCAAATATACCATCTTCGTCACATTGCAGTAATTCTGCATTTGCGCCACTTGGGTTAGTGGCAAAAGTTACTTGTGCTACACCTTCAAACCTATCTTCACAAGCTCCAGTATTTAAATCTATTAAAACAGAATATAAACCTTCTTCATCGTTTTCTATACGCAATGTTCTTCCAGTATTGGTAATACTATTGCCATTTCTTGTCCATTCATAAGTTGCATCGCGAAAGTTTGGTGCTTCTAGTAAAAAGGTTTCACCTTGGCATAGTTGTAAATCGTTACTAGTGGAATTATTCCCAATAATATCTACTTTTTGGGTGAAGAACGATGTAATAAAAGGCGGAAGCCCTTGCGTTGAATTTCTACTTAGTGAAATTTTATTGTGTTGGTAATTACAATCTAATCCTCTTGCATTTGGCGTATTAATTACTGATAAATTTGGAAGGCCTTGAAAGAACGTGCTGCTCATAGCCCTGTATATTCTACCATCAATACCAAGTTGTAGCCCACCTCTAAATCCAACACGCTCATCTATAGTAAAAGCACTATTAGAAATATCTGGAGCTGTAATGTCATACTGTATTAAAGAGGTGAATTGCGCATCTGGATTATTAAACTCATCAGGATTTTGAGTGTCATAATAGGCAGATACATACAATAATTCGTTATTTTGAGAAAACTCTAAGCCATAAGCAGATTGTGGTTTGTTAGGTAATGAGGAATTAATAAACAGTTGCGTTTGGTTTGTAACTTGCCCAGTGTTAACATCAAAATCATATAAAAATAAATCTGAAGTTACGTTAGCACAAGCTAGTTTAGTACCATCAGGAGAAAATTTTAAATACCCTCTTGGGTCGGTTACATTTAGAGAGGGAAAAAGGGAAACAACTGGCGTTGTATTAATACCATTTTCAGTAATCTGGTAGGCGTAAAACGTATCGTAAAAAATAACGTTGTTGTTAACTCTGTTTGATGGTCCAAAAGTAATTACCCAAAGTTCTTCGGATTCGCAATCTTTTACAACAGCACTAATTTTTTCTGAACTTTCACTTAGTAAATTAATGTTTTTTTCATTTGGTACCACATCACCAAATCCACCATTTAACCTTAAATCTACAGTAGAATAATTGAATCCAAAATCATCAGGATCATTAGGGCCTAGCGTGTCAACCGTAAAAATATAGTATAAATTTTCGTCTCCAGGTTTTGGTATTACTATGGCAGATTGTGTGCTAGAAGGATCGCCAAATAAACCACCGTTTGTAAAATTTGCGTTGGGCATGGGCCTGTGTAATCTATCCCAAACTGTTATACCATCAGTATAAAATAATAAGTTTCCATCAATATCAGATATTGTGGTGCAACCTTCAGCGGTACTTAGTCTACCATCAGTAAGTTCTGTAACGGTACCATCATCATTAAATGTAATACCAGCGCTTTGACCAAAATACCAGTTTGCAGCTTGTTTTTGGGCATGCCCAGTAGTAAAAGCAATACAAGTTAATACAAAGATTATGAGGTGTTTCATCTTTTACATAGCAAATACTATCAAAGATATTACAAATCGCGCTGTTTTAATAATCTATACGACAAAAAGATGAATAGGGCAGTCCAACCTAAAACTATGGCAATTTCATACCAATGTACTGCGTAATCATAAGCTAATTCTGCTTTGTTTGGAAATTTAGTCATGGCGATACGTTGAAAAGGTTGATCTACGAGTTTATACATAGATTCTAAAGGCATACAGTTTTTTACTTTAAAAGCGGTATAGGTGTTTCCAAATGCCTTGTAAGCTACCCAAAACACAATCCATTCCACAATGTAAAGTACAAATAAAAAAGCAAGCGCAA
This sequence comes from uncultured Flavobacteriaceae bacterium, assembly GCA_937923515.1. Lineage (GTDB taxonomy): Bacteria > Bacteroidota > Bacteroidia > Flavobacteriales > Flavobacteriaceae > Jejuia. Next base: position 17,571 of record CALDUF010000006.1, on the reverse strand, counting down.
ATGCAGAACGTTTAACCAACATGCCTAAGCATAAACATAAACTAAAAAAGCCTACTAGCTTTACAAAATATGCCAGCAAATAATCCATCTCTTGAATAATAATTCCAAATTCATTATAGCTAGAATAGTATAAACCAATACACAATGAAATTAACCCAATTAGAATTGTAGATACTAATGAAAAGAAAACTATGGTGTAAAATTTAGACAGTATAAATTCCTTTTTACTTAAGCCATCAATTAAGTTTTGTTTTAAGGTTTTATTGCTATACTCATTACCTATCATGCTCACTACTACTATGGCGAAGAAAAATTTAAATTGAGACGAAAAAAACGTAGTTAAATGCCAAATTATTGGGAAGTTAAACACACCTAACTCGCCTAATTCTAAAGTAAAAAAACCAAAAACGTTAATTTTTAATGATGATAATAAAATAACGAAAAATGGTAAAATAAAGGATATGAAAATAAGTATTTTACTTGTTCTGTTAAGCAGTAGTTTTTGTAATTCTAGTTGTAAAAGTCGTAACATTGGTAGCGGGTTAGTTGTTATCGGTTAGTTGTAAAAATTGTTCCTCAAGGCTCTCTTTACGTTGTACTAAATGCGTTAGTATTACACCTTTTTCAAAAAGTTGTTTATTAAAATCTTCAGAGCGTAATGGTTTGTTTAAAAATGCAGTAATTAAATCCTCCTCAATTTTTACTTTTCCAAAAGTGGGGTCGTTCTCAATAACTTCAAGTAGCGTTTTTTGGTTATTGCATTTAAGTTCAAAGAAACCGTGGCTTGAAATCATTTTATCTACGCGTCCGGAATACAGTTTTTTACCTTTGCGCAACACCACTACATGAGAGCATACTTTTTCAACTTCATCTAATAAGTGAGAGGCCAATAGTATTGTAGTGCCTTGGCTAGCGATATCTTTTATAATTTGACGAATTTGATGGATGCCTTGAGGATCTAAGCCATTGGTTGGCTCATCTAAAATTAAAATCTCTGGATCGTTCAATAGGGCAGAAGCTATTGCCAATCGTTGTTTCATACCTAAAGAATAGGTTTTAAACTTACTATTTTTACGCTCTAATAGTCCAACAATTTCTAATTTCTCATTAATTTTACTCGTGGCTACATCTTTTATTTTACATACCAGTTTTAAATTTTCGGTAGCAGTCATGTAAGGATAAAAATTAGGTCTTTCTATAATGGCGCCCACTTTTTTTAAAGCATCATGAGTTGAGGTGTTGCCATCAAACCATTTAAAATCGCCTGATGTTTTGTTAACTACATTTAGTACAATGCCTAAAGTTGTAGATTTACCACTACCATTTGGCCCTAAAATACCGTAAACATTGCCTTTGTTTATAGTAAACGACAAATCGTTTACTGCAGTTAAAACACCAAATTTTTTCGTGAGATTGTTAATTGTTAAAATAGGTTCCAAGCGTAAAGGTTTTATGCTGAAACGAATTCAGCGGTTGATGAGTTATAATCTTAAGACGACCATCTCACTTTTTTGTTACATTAATTATGAGAAAAGCTTAAATTTGAAGGCTTATGGACGATTTAAAAATTTCTAAACGAAAACCCTGTTATCCAATTTCTAAAAAATTAGATAGGTATCTTTCAGAATATAACCGTAATATAAAGTTGCCTATTTTTTATGAGGATTTATTACGGTTTCAAGGCGCGGTTGAGGTGCTTGATGCTGACGATAATGATACCTTGTGGGTAAGAGTGTATTATAATGAGTTTGATAGAGAGGATATTTACCTGGCACTTAAAAAGGTATATGCTATTTTACATTCTGATGGTAACGAAAGCATTTTCCCTTTTTTAAGTGTTGATGCTGTAGACTACTGTACCTTTGGAAATTCTAAGCCATTTCGTATTAAAATCAGAAATATTTTAAACGATAATTACACTTATTTTTATATAAAAACTGCCGATGCTTCTAGAATTTATGGTTTAGAACTAGAGCACATGTTATCACCCTATAATCTCAATTTTTTAGTAAGTAATAAAACACTTATTGAAGAGCATATTGCTGGTATTCCGGGAGATGTTTTTATTAAAGACATGTTGCCTAATTGTACAAAAAGCGAAAAAGCGCAAATAGCTAAAGAGTTTGTAAAGTTTAACGAACGCTGCATGATAAGGCTTTTAGGAGACATGCGTTCTTACAATTATGTAATTGTGCCAACCCATGATTTTGATCATGTGGTTTATAAAATACGTGCGATAGATTTTGATCAACAATCTTACGAAGGTAAATTTAATATTTATCGCCCGCAGTTTTTTAAAGAGAATTTAGAAATGGTAAAAATAGTTTCAGATTCTTTTGAAAAGTTATCTATAGAGCAATATAAAATTGAAGAACGCTCTATATTAGTAAAGCGCCTAAAGAGTTTTAACGATCGTATAAACACCCTTTTGGAATGTATGGTTACAGATGAAATTTCTAAAAAAACACACATAGATTTATTAAAACTAAAGATTTTTGAATATACCTACGATGTGAATTTTAAGAAATGTAAAACTATGGGTGATATTTTAGAAAAAGCACTAGATTTTTTAGTGCATAACTATGAAAATGTTAATCCTTTAAATTTAAAGTAAGGCGTAATTTTTAATTCCAGTTTTCGTCAAAATCTAAATTGTCGTAGTCCTCAACATCAATGTCATCATCAAATTCATTAAATGCACCCTCATCACTATCAGCTTCAAAAACACGATCAGGAGCAGTATCAGGTACTTGCCCTTTTACAAACATTAAATTAGGATAGTCGTGTCCTTCAATAACGTCAACAATTTCAGCAAGTTCTACGTAAAACGTCCACATGCTCAAAAAATCATAAACATAAATAAGTTTGGTTTGCGCTTCATGCACTACGTTACAAATTTCGGTTTCGTTCATTAAACGGGCAGAGCCATCATCGCTTAAATCAAATAATGATATTTCTTCACCTTGGTCCCATTGGTCATTACTAATGTAAAACGATGCCATTTCAGAGCCATCAAACCCAAAAGATTGGGTAATAATGTTATGTAAATCTTCTAAAGAATCTGTTTCACGAATTTCTAAATCGCGAAATACATCATCTTCTGTATCGTTGTCTAAAATAACTCTAAACCTGTAAATCATAACACTAAATTATAGGGTGCAAAGATAGATATTTTGATTCAAATTTCATTTACAAACCCTAAATGTATCGTATAAAAAAGCCTTAACAGCAATGTTAAGGCTTATAGTTAATTTCAGTTAGTTTACATTTTAATTACCCATTCATAGATATTAAAAACTCTTCGTTATTTTTAGTTTGTTTGAAACGGTCATTAATAAATTCCATAGCTTCAACAGGGTTCATGTCTGCAAGATACTTGCGCATTACCCACATGCGTTGTACCGTGACATCGTCTAGTAATATATCATCACGACGCGTGCTTGATGAGGTAAGGTCTATAGCAGGGAAAATTCTACGGTTAGATATTTTTCTATCCAATTGCAATTCCATATTACCAGTACCTTTAAACTCTTCAAAAATCACCTCGTCCATTTTAGATCCTGTTTCGGTAAGTGCTGTTGCAATAATGGTTAAAGAACCACCATTTTCAATATTACGAGCAGCTCCAAAAAAGCGTTTTGGTTTGTGTAATGCATTAGCATCAACACCACCAGATAATATTTTACCAGAAGCCGGTTGTACGGTGTTATAAGCTCTTGCCAAACGTGTAATAGAATCTAAAAGAATTACTACATCGTGTCCACATTCTACTAGGCGTTTTGCTTTTTCAAGAACAATATCAGCAATTTTTACGTGTTCGTGCGCTTCTTTATCAAATGTAGAAGCAATTACCTCTCCACGAACATTACGTTGCATATCGGTAACCTCTTCAGGACGCTCATCAATCAATAAAATCATTTGGTACACCTCAGGATGATTTGCAGCAATAGCGTTTGCTACATCCTTAAGTAACATTGTTTTACCTGTTTTTGGTTGCGAAACAATCATACCACGTTGCCCTTTACCAATAGGCGCAAACAAATCCATAATTCGTGTAGAAATGGTGCTTTGTCTTTCTGCGATATTAAATTTCTCCTGTGGAAATAAAGGTGTTAAATGCTCAAAAGCCACACGATCTCTAACAACGTTAGGATCTTGACCGTTAATTTTACTCACCTTTATTAAAGGAAAGTATTTTTCACCTTCTTTTGGCGGGCGTACATGCCCTAAAACAGTATCACCTTTTTTAAGACCAAACAATCTAATTTGAGATTGCGAAACGTAAATATCATCAGGCGATGATAGATAGTTATAGTCAGACGATCTTAAAAAACCATACCCATCTTGCATGATGTCTAGTACACCTTCACTTTCAATAATAGCATCAAATTCAAAATCAGGCTCACGGTAACGGTTTCTATTGTCCTTATTACCGTTGTTACCATGGTTTTTCTGGTTTTTATGTTGGTGGTTATTATCGCGTCTTTGGTTTTGGTTACGCTGTTTATTATCTCTAGAACCTCTATGTTGTTGGTTGTTGTTAGAGGTTTTTGGAGTATTATCGTTTGTAGATTTATTATCCTTTACTTCAGCAGGTTTCTCTTTTGTAACCTTGCTTTCAGTTTTATTATCTTCCTTTTTGGCTTCGGTATTGGGTGCTTTTTGCACACGCTGTCTAGGTTTTTTGGCTGGTTGCTCTGTTTTGTTTTCTGTAGTTGGAGCCACTACTTTAGCTGCACTAGGGTCTGCAGCTTGCTTATCTAATATTTGATATACTAAATCCAGTTTTTTCATAGAACGGAATTTAGGAATACTTAATTTTTTTGCAATATCTTGTAAATCAGTAAGTTTTTTTTCTTTTAATTGTGAAATTTCGAACATAAAGGTTTCGTTGAATGCTATTATAGTGGGTATAAAATTTTTTAAGTTTTTCTGAAAAAAATAGATGTTTTATTCTGAAGAGTTAACAATCTGTATTAGCGATTGTTGGGAATTATCACTGCAATAATACAACTTTATTTTAATTTAAACTGTCAAATTAATAAAGAAACTACTATTTTTGCCATCCAGATTATAAATTAATATGTTACAACGCATACAGTCCGTATACTTAATACTAGCAGCAGGTAATGCACTTGGGTTAATATTTTTATTCCATTTATGGATTACTAATGATGGTGCTACCGTTTTCGCAAAAAACGAATTACCAATATTGGCAGCGTTTGTAGTATCAGGTATTTTAGCTCTGGTTTCAATTTTAATGTTTAAAAACAGGAAGCTTCAATTTGTTTTGGGGCGCCTTAACATCATATTAAACTTTTTTTTACTAGGATTTTTCGTGTATTTATCACTAAATATATCTGGAGAAACAGTAGTTTCAGAGAAAGGTATTGGGATGTTTCTTCCTATAATTTCTATCGTGTTTTTGGCCTTGGCCAATAAAGCCATTAAAAAGGATGAAGATCTCGTAAAATCTGTAGATAGATTACGTTAAACCTAACATCTTAGTAGTATTAGTGCGTAAGCCCAAGGTGAAGATCTTGGGCTTTTTTAATGAGTACACATAGTGTATTTTGCTGCTTTAAGTTGAAGATGCCCTTTTTTAGCTACGTTCTACCCGTACATATATTGTTTTTTGATGTAAACCTTTCATAATCTAAAAAATAAGTACGTACTAGCGTCTATCAAACTCAATCACTTCTAAGTTATCGATTTTCTTACCATCTATAGTGAATCGAAGCATGGTTCTAACTTTGTGAAACCCATGGGTACCTACTGCACCAGGATTCATATGTAACAGATTTAGTGATTTATCAGGCATTACTTTTAGAATGTGCGAATGGCCACAGATGAACAAACGTGGTGGATTTATCTTTATAGTTTCAATCACGCGATTATTGTATTTTGGGGGATAACCTCCAATATGTGTCATCCATACATCTACACCTTCACACATAAAGCGGTTATGTTCGGGAAACTCACTACGTACCTCTTTAGCGTCTATATTTCCATAAACGGCTCTAAGGGGTTTTAGGGCTTTAATAGCGTCTGTGACGTCTAAAGTACCAATATCTCCAGCATGCCATACTTCATCAGCGTGCTTTACATGCTTTAAAATAGCGGTATCCATATAACTATGCGTGTCTGAAAGTAATAAAATTTTAGTCATGAAATGTTTTGTACTAATTTGAATAACAATTTTAAGAAATTATACTGTACCAGTTTCTAAAAAAGAAATTAGTTTTGAAATACAGTGTTAATTGAGATCTAAGGCTGCTATTAAAACAACTAATATCATGTTAATACTAAATTTTAAAATTAGAAATGTAAGTATCTTTGTGCCTTAAAGGAGAAGTTTAGTTGACTTCGTTGGTGAATGATTTAAAATAAAAGGATTTGCGATATTTTATACAACTTTCATATAATGGTAGTGCTTACCATGGTTGGCAAATACAGCCCAATGCTATTTCGGTACAAGAAGTTTTAGAAAATGCACTATCGCGTTTGCTAAATGAAACTATAGCTATAGTTGGAGCGGGAAGAACCGATGCGGGTGTGCATGCAACAGAAATGGTAGCACATTTTGAAACTAATAAAGGTTTTGAGGCGAAGGATTTAGTCTATAAACTCAATGCTTTTTTGCCTTTTGATATTGCTGTAGATCGTATTTATAAGGTTAACCTTGATGCTCATGCCAGATTTCATGCCACGCGTCGTAGTTACCGCTATAGAGTGAGCTTACAGAAAAATGTATTCACCCACCAAACGTCATATTATTTAAAGCAGCATTTAGATGTCGATAAAATGAATGCAGCAACGCGAATCTTATTGGAATATAAAGATTTTCAATGCTTCTCTAAGACTAATACCGATGTAAAAACGTATTATTGTGATATTATGGTAGCAGAATGGAAGCAGGTTGCTAACGAACTTCATTTTGAAATTACGGCAGATCGTTTTCTGCGGAACATGGTGCGTGCCATAGTTGGAACTATGATTAATATTGGTTTAGGAAAAGTTAAGGTAGAAGACCTGCATACCATAATAAAATCTAAAAATAGAAGTGAGGCTGGTTATTCAGTGCCAGCACATGGTTTATATTTAACCGAAGTAGCTTACCCCGAAACGATAGTATTATAAATGGCTAAGACAAAAGAACAATTATTCGACATAACACTTTTTAAACGTTTGTTTAAGTTTATAAAACCTTATAAACTGGTGTTTTTTATTGTGTTGATTGCAGTAATAAGTATTGCTGTTTTAGGTGTAACGACCCCTTATTTATTACAGTATGGTGTAGATACACATATTAAGGAGAAATTATCGGAAGGGTTTTTAGATTTGGTACTTATTATGGTGGGGTTGCTTTTTATAGAGTTCCTGTTCCAGTTGGTATTTATGTATTATTCGGGATGGTTAGGCCAACATGTGGTTAAAGATGTTCGGGTAAAGTTATTCGATCATATTTTAGCATTTCGTATGAAATACTACGATACCTCTTCTGTGGGGGTATTGATTACACGGTCTGTTACAGATATGGAGCGTATTGCAGATATTTTTGGACAGGGTTTGTTTCAAATATTTAAGGACATTCTTGCTATGGTAGTGGTGTGCTGTGCCATGTTTTACATGAATTGGAAGCTAAGTCTTATCGTATTTGGTATGTTGCCTATTGTACTTTATGCGACTAAGGTGTTTCAAAAGTATATGAAAAAAGCGTTTGAAGAAGTACGTAACGAAGTTTCTAATTTAAATTCTTTTGTTCAAGAGCGCCTTACTGGGATGAAAATTTTACAATTGTTTGCTAGGGAAGCTATAGAAAACGAGAAGTTTAGACAAATTAATGAACGCCATAAAAAGGGGTGGTTAAAAACGATTTGGTATAACTCTATATTTTTTCCAATAGCAGAATTATCGTCATCGATAACTATTGGTTTAGTGGTTTGGTATGGAGGTTTAACACATGTATTAAGCGATACGGCTTCTCAAGGTGTGCTTTTAGCCTTTATTATGTTTATACCTAAGTTGTTTCGTCCTTTGCGTCAAATTGCAGATAAATTTAACACCCTCCAAATGGGAATGGTTGCGGCCAATCGTGTGTTTAAAGTTATAGATACGCATTCTCAAATAGAAGATACAGGTGCGCACGAAGCCGTACATTTTAAAGGTGCAATTTCTTTTAAAAATGTGCAATTTAATTATGTGCCTGAGGAGCCTGTGTTAAGAGGCGTATCGTTTGAGGTAAATGCAGGAGAGACGGTTGCCATAGTTGGATCTACGGGAGCTGGGAAATCTACTATTATCAATCTATTAAATCGTTTTTACGAGATTAATAAAGGTACAATATGTATAGATGGTATCGGGATTGGTGATGTAACTTTAACTTCATTGCGCCAACAAATAGCAGTAGTATTACAAGATGTGTTTTTATTTGCAGATACGATTTTGAACAATATTACATTACACCATCCAGATGTTACCGAAGCTCAGGTTATCGAAGCAGCAAAATCTATAGGGGTACACGAATTTATTAGCAGTTTACCAGGAGGCTATCATTATAATGTTAAAGAGCGCGGGGTCATGTTATCTTCAGGTCAACGACAGCTTATCTCTTTTTTAAGGGCTTATGTAACCAATCCAAGTATTTTAATTTTAGATGAGGCAACTTCTTCGGTAGATTCTCATTCGGAACAGTTGATTCAAAATGCAACCGATAAGATTACCAAAGGAAGAACCTCTATTGTAATAGCACACCGTTTGGCTACTGTAAAAAAGGCAGATAAGATTTTAGTGATGGATGCAGGAGAAATTGTAGAGCAGGGAACGCACAAAACTTTATTAGAACGAGAAGGCGGTTATTATAAAAATTTATATGAAGTTCAGTTTTTAAAGGAAAAGGAACTGATATAGAAGCTTGTTAATCAAGATCTTGTTTTATAATCGTATTCAATTCTGAAGTGTCTTCGAAGACCACAAATTCTCCATCTTTAAAGTAAGATATTAATCCTGTTTCTTCACTTACGACCAAGGCTAAAGCATCTGTTTTTTCAGTAACACCTATAGCTGCTCTGTGGCGTAAACCAAAGCGTTGCGGAATGTGTTTTTCATTATTTACAGGTAAGATGACCCGTGTTGCTTTTACAATGTTATCATTAATTAATATAGCACCATCATGTAAAGGGCTGTTCTTAAAAAAAATGCTTTCTATAATAGGTTGTGTGACTTTTATGTTCATCTCATCTCCAGATTCTGCTAAAAAATCGAGGTTGTTATTGCGTTCAAAAACGATTAAAGCGCCTGTTTTAGACATTGACATTTTAGAACAGGCAGAGATAATGGCATCAATATCTGTAACATTTGTGGTTTCAGATCGTAAGAATTTAAGCTGTTCTAGGAATTTGCGACGTCTGCTAAAATTGGTAGAGCCTACCATTAATAAAAACTTTCTAATTTCGGGTTGGAAAACGACAATAAGAGCAATAATACCAACCTTCATAAAGCCTCCAAAAATATTAGAAAGCAGTTCCATGTTAAGAAATACCGTAAGACGCCAAGCACTGTAAATGATAATAATACCTATAAAGATATTAATGGCAACGGTACCTTTAACCAATTTATAAAGGTAATAGAGCAGTAGTGCTACTAGAACAACATCGAGATAGTCGATAAACCGAAAGTTTAAAATGTCGTTAAAAATTTCCAATAGCTACAGGTTTCGGTAAATTTAAGGAATTCGATTCAATTCAAAATGTATTCTTTATAGGATATCTTAAATCTAAAGAAATTTTAGAGGTTTGCTTTTGTGAAAGGCTATAATGTAAAACGGTTTTAATGCATAAAAAATATAATTTTAACCACAACTATTTTAACCTATCCAAAAGCGCTATACACTCTACAGCTTCCTTTACATCATGAACCCGTAAAATAGAAGCACCTTTTTGCAGTCCTATTGTATGTAGCACTGTCGTTCCATTTAAGGCTTCTTGTGGTGTAATATTTAAGGTTTTGTAAATCATAGATTTTCGAGAGACCCCAACAAGGAAGGGCTTTTTTGTGATTTTAAATAGATCTAAAGCGTTTAAGAGCTCAAAATTCTGGTCAGCTGTTTTAGCAAAACCAAAGCCAGGATCTACAATAACATCTATAATACCTAGATCTCTAGCTGCTGTGATTCGCTTAGAAAAGTAAAAAAGAATGTCTTTTACAAGGTCTTCATAATCTGTGAGGCTTTGCATGGTTTGCGGTGTCCCTCTCATATGCATCATAATATAAGGCACTTGTAATTTGGCTATAGTTGGCAGCATGTTGGCGTCTAAAAGCCCCGCAGAAATATCATTAACAAGTGCAGCACCTGCGGTCACACAGGCTTCGGCTATGTGGCTTCTAAAGGTATCTATAGAAAGCAACGTATCAGGGAAGTGTTTTAAAATTAAGGTTACCATGGGTAAGATACGTTTCAACTCTTCGCTAGAACTTACTTCTGCAGCGTTAGGTTTCGAACTGTACGCACCAATATCAATAAAGGTAGCGCCATCGTTAAGCATTCGTTCTACTTGTTTCAATAAAGTAGTTTCATCTTTATACTTTCCACCGTCATAAAACGAATCTGGAGTTACATTTAAAACGCCCATTACCTTAGGAGAAGACAGATCAATAAGTTGACCTTTACAGTTTATAGTCATAAGTAACCGCTTAGTTGAAAATTAAAACTTCAAAGTTATCAACATTATCTTAAAACCATTCAAGAAATAGCAGAGACTTTAGCATTTCAAATAAAAAAAAGAGATTTTAGAAGACTAAAGAAGGGTTCTAAGTAAAACATTGATGGGCTAACTTTGAATTTAAAACTATTTAGGCGAAATTTACACCCAATTGATTTTACATTTATGCCAGAAACTTCAAAACAATACGATACTATCGTAGCGACATGCAAAACTTTGTTTATTAAAAAGATGACCGATTACGGAAGTGCGTGGCGTATTTTACGACTGCCTTCTTTAACAGATCAGATTTTTATTAAAGCGCAACGTATTAGAGGCTTGCAACAAAATGAGGTTCAGAAGGTAGATGAAGGTCAAGAAAGCGAATTTATAGGTATTATAAATTACTGCATCATGGCATTGATTCAAATTGATAAAGGTGTGGTAGCTCAACCAGATTTATCTACAGCGGCAGCAACAAAACTATATGAAGCTCAAATTGCAGCTACAAAGGCACTCATGGAAGCTAAAAATCATGATTATGGCGAGGCGTGGCGCGACATGCGTGTAAGCAGTCTCACCGATTTAATTTTGCAAAAGCTATTGCGGGTAAAGCAAATTGAAGACAATAAAGGTAAAACATTGGTAAGTGAAGGTATAGATGCCAATTATCAAGACATGATTAATTATGCCATTTTCGCTTTAATTCATTTAAGTGAAGTTTCTTAAATTAATGTATAGAAGGTGATACTTTAATAACGTATTCTATGTTATGCTTAAAAGGCATCTTAGAAGTTTAATATTTAAAAATACGATGAGGGTAATAGTACATATATCAAGGGTTTTAGTAGGAGTATTATTTATATTTTCGGGCTTTATAAAACTAAACGACCCCATAGGGTTTTCATACAAGTTACAAGAGTATTTTAGTGCCGATGTTCTTAATCTTCCTTTTTTAGAACCTTATGCCTTACTTATATCTGTATTTGTTGTGGTTTTTGAAGTGGTGTTAGGCGTCTTTCTCCTTGTAGGATACAAACCTAAGTTTACGGTTTGGAGTTTGTTGTTAATGATTGTTTTCTTTACATTTTTAACCTTTTATGCTGCTTATTTTGAAAAAGTAAAAGATTGTGGCTGTTTTGGTGATTTTCTAAAGTTAAAACCATGGGAATCGTTTTGGAAAGATGTCGTGTTGTTATTTTTTATTTTGCTGCTGTTTTTTGGAGTGAAACATATAACTCCTTTATATTCTAAGCTGTTAACTACAGTACTTGCTATGGTAGGGTTTATCGTAAGTTTATGGTTTGGTTACCATGTATTAATGCATTTACCAACATTAGATTTTAGAGCGTATGCCATAGGGAAGAACATAAAAACAGGAATGGAGATACCTGAAGATGCCCCTAAACCAGTCCAAGAATATTCATGGAAGTTTAAAGTGAACGGTGCAGAGCAGATACTAAAAACCAATGGGTCTTATCCCGAAGTTGCAGGTGAATTTATAAGTGTAGAGACTAAGGTGATACAAGAAGGCTATACACCACCTGTGCAGGACTTCTCTATTGAAAGCGCAACGGATAACCTCACAGATCACTTTTTAACAAAAGACAACGTGATTATTGTGGTTTCATACAATTTAGATAACATTGAATGGGATGGCGCTTCAAAACTGAAAGCGTTACAAGACAGAGCGCTTAAAAATAATTATACAATAATAGGGCTTACCGCTTCTGGAGAAGCTGCAAAGCAGCGGATAAAAGACGCTTACGGTATTGATTTTGATTGGTACTTATGTGATGAAAAAGCATTAAAAACGGTTGTGCGTTCTAACCCTGGTGTGTTAGAATTAGATCAAGGTACTGTTACGCAAAAAGTACATTGGAATGATATCGAGGCTTTAGAGTTACCAGAGGTAGAAAAAGCGCTTGAACCTATCAAAAACTCAATAATCGCTTATATAGTGAATGATCGTATAGTAACTAGGGCAGAGGCAGACAGTCTAAAGGCAATAGGTTTAGAGGAAGTACCTTTACTCAAAGCTAAAAGTGAAATTTTAGACTCATTACGTCATGTGTATGGGCAACCGTATACCGATGTTGTGAAACTTCAGTTAAAATCAACCAACTAACAACCAACATCAGAAAGCGAACTATCAACACCAAAAAACAACACAACTGATTCACTACTTTATTCATAAGGCACTTTACGCTCTACTCACGTTATTTGGAGTAGTGACCGTTATATTTTTTCTATTTAATATACTCCCTGGTGATCCTGCGCAGATGATGCTAGGACAAAATGAAGATAGCGAACAGCTGGCACTTGTAAAAGCCAAGTATGGTTTTGATAAACCAGTGACAACGCAATATGCCTATTACATTAACGATGTGTCGCCTTTATCTTTTCATTCTAAAACAAAAGGCGATTACACGTATTTAGAGGCAGGGAAATACAATGCAACAATTTTATGTAGCATAGGAAATACAGCACTGGTTTTGAAATACCCGTATTTAAGAGATTCATTTACCAAACAAGGTAAAAGTGTTGCAGATGTACTGGGAGAAACATTACCTAACACCTTTGTTCTGGCACTTTCGGCCATAAGTATTGCGATGCTGTTAGGTGTTTTTTTGGGGATTGTATCTGCATTATATAAAGACACATGGTTAGATAAAACCATACAAATATTAAGCACATTGGGCATGAGCGTACCGTCCTTTTTTAGTGCTATTTTGTTTGCATGGCTTTTTGGATATGTATTGCATGCATATACACATTTAGAAATGACAGGCAGTTTATATGAGTTGGATGACTTTGGAGAGGCTATGCATATAAAATGGAAAAACCTCATTTTACCCGCTTTGGTTTTAGGCATTCGTCCGCTAGCTGTTGTGATTCAGCTGATGCGAAATTCACTTTTAGAAGTGTTTAACCAAGATTACATTCGAACGGCAAGAGCAAAAGGACTTAGTGAGTTTCAAATTATAAGGCGTCATGCTATAAAAAATGCGTTGAATCCAGTAGTTACAGCAATTTCTGGATGGTTTGCGTCCATGTTAGCTGGAGCCGTATTTGTAGAATACATTTTTGGTTGGAATGGTTTGGGTAAAGAAATTGTAAACGCTTTAAACACCTTAGATTTACCTGTTATTATGGGGGCTGTTTTAGTGATTGCAAGTTTATTTGTAATTATAAATATTTTAGTCGACTTAATATACGTTTGGTTAGATCCAAAAGTGAAACTGCAATAATTTAAATGGGTACAGCTTTTTATGGGCTAAAAGTACCTTCTATATAATAAAATGCATACCAATCTATAGATATATGAAGAAGATAAGTTCCCTTTTATTGGCTTTGTTAGGATTCGTGAGTTGCAATATCGACACCCCTACAACGTTTTCTGAAGCCGCTTTAAACGATACACTACTTACGAAAACAGGCACAGAAACAACTTTAGCTGCTATTTTAGAAGCGCATAAAGGCAAAACTATAGTGTTAGATATATGGGCTTCTTGGTGCTCTGACTGTATTTATGGCATGCCAAAGGTAAAACAGCTTCAAGAGACCCATAAAGATGTTGCATATGTATTTTTCTCTTTAGATAGAAGCCAAGCAGCATGGTTGCATGCTATTGAAAAGTTTCATATTAAAGGGGCACATTATTATTTGCCTCAAGGTAAAAAATCGGCCATAGGTGATTTTGTAAATATCAATTGGATTCCGCGTTATATGGTGATCGATACGACGGGACAAATTAAGTTATTTAAAGCTACAAAAGCCGATGATAAAAAGTTGCTGCAAGCTCTGAAAAATTAAGTACTTTTGCACAGTAATAAAATAGAAGTAAAATACTTTTTTCGAGAAGTTTAAATCAATACAATGAGAAAAAACATCGTAGCCGGTAACTGGAAAATGAATAATGATTTAGCACAAACAGAAACGCTAATCACAGATTTAAAAGCACAAACGCAAACGTCTAATGCAGAGGTGATGATCGCTCCAACAGCGACTAACCTATGGCAAGCCTATCAAACGCTAAAAGATACTAGCGGTATTGAAGTAATCGCACAAAATATGCATTTTGCAGAAAATGGTGCTTACACAGGAGAAGTTAGTGCTGCCATGTTAAAAAGTGTTGGTGTTACAACTGTAATATTAGGACACAGTGAGCGTCGCGAATATTTTAACGAAACAGATGCTTTATTAGCGAAGAAAGTAGATGCAGCTTTAGCAAATGATATGCGCACTATCTTTTGTTTTGGTGAAGAGTTAGCAGATAGAAAAGCAGGAAATGAAGAGGCTGTTGTAGAAGCACAAATTAAAAACGCATTATTTCACTTAGGAGCAGATGCTTTTAAAAATATAGTGTTGGCCTACGAACCAGTTTGGGCTATAGGAACAGGAGAAACAGCGAGTCCAGAGCAAGCACAAGATATGCATGCTTTTATTAGAAAAACACTAGCAGATACTTATGGTGCTGAGGTTGCAGATAACATGTCTATTCTTTATGGCGGTAGTGTGAAACCAGCTAATGCACAAGAGATTTTCTCTAAGCCAGATGTAGATGGTGGTTTAATAGGAGGCGCTGCTTTAAAAGCAACAGATTTCTATGCTATCGTAAATGCATTTTAAATATTAAATATAAGGGCGTTCCCCTGCGGGTCGCGCTTTCCATTACAAGTCCGCGCTTTCTCGAGAAATTTTCGAGAAAGCTGTGGGCTTTTCATTACAATCCCTAACGCGGGTTTATCCGCCAAACTAGAGCTAATATTATGTCTAATATCATTTATATTGGGTATTATTTTAAAGTACAGCCCTTACAACCAGCAGTAGAAATTTTAATAGCCGAGTTGGGCTATGCTGGTTTTGAAAGTTTTGTAGAAACAGAAGAAGGTGTTACCGCTTACATTCAAAAAGAAGAATGGTATAATACGATTTTAGAAGACATACAGATTTTAAAATCTGATGAATTTAAAATCACATATACCTTCGAAGATATCGCGCAAACCAATTGGAATGCCGAGTGGGAAAAGAATTTTAATCCCATAGTCGTGGACGACCGTTGTGCTGTAAGAGCTCCATTTCACGATCCTTTTCATACCGAATACGATATTGTTATAGAACCTAAAATGAGTTTTGGGACTGGGCATCATGAAACCACACATATGATGATACAACATATCTTGAAAACCGATTTAACAAATAAATCTGTTTTAGATATGGGATGTGGTACAGGTGTACTTGCTATTTTAGCCGAACAAAAAGGGGCTCAACCTTTAGATGCGGTAGATTACGATAATTGGTGTTATCTAAATAGTCTTGAAAATGTAGAACGCAATACATGTAAACATATTACGGTTATCGAAGGTGATGCAGCAGTGTTAGAGCAGCGTCAATACGACGTCATCATTGCAAATATTAATCGTAACATCCTTATGCAGGATATGGCAATTTATGCATCGTGTTTAAATAAAAATGGAATGCTATTTTTAAGCGGTTTTTACAAAGAAGACATCCCTATGATTCAAGCAGAATGTGAAAAACATCTGTTAAAATTTGAAGAAAAATTAGAACGCAATCGATGGGTATCGTTAAAATTCTTAAATTAGTACTAGTTTTTCAACCCCAAAAAAGCTGAAAATGAGTTTGAAAGAAAAAATATCGGAAGAATTACTTCTTGAAGAAGAAGTAGCAACACAAAATGAAATCGTGTTATATAATGATGATGTCAACACTTTTGATCATGTTATAGACACTTTAATTTATGCTTGTGAACATACGGCAGAACAAGCAGAGCAATGTTCTCTAATTGTGCATTATAAAGGAAAATGTACCGTAAAAACGGGAGGTTATGACGATTTGAAACCTCAATGTTCTAAATTATTAGAAGCAGGCTTGAGTGCCGAAATTGTATAGTTTAAAAGAGATACCTGCACCATGTCTATACTGTTGTAAACGAATAGTAGTGTACGGCCTGTAATGTAAAATGTTGACTGAAGTCCAATATTTTGTAAGTACTGTCGTGAAATCGTGAATTTCCATTTCTTCTAAATGATAGTATACATTAGTTGGTATTCCACGGGATAGCCTATATCTGTAATGTCTCATATAGACTGTATATTACGGTATTATTATTTGTTTATATCTTAAAACTAATAGGTTTCCTATTTATTCCCATATGATGTTAAAACCCTAGTGTCTTGAGAAAGATAAGCATATCTAATAAAGTATATGTATTTAGATGTAAACTATTCTAAAAAAAGAGTATTGGTGAATCATGGTTTTTAGACTTCCTATCCTAAGCAAATAAAAAATATGGGAGTAAGCTATACAATTTTGCAATATCAATATTATTTGCAATGGAAGCTGATTTAAGCCTTTCTATAAGCTTTGTTAACAATATCTCTTAATTAGTAAATAGTGTTGCTAAAGAGCTAATTTTACTATTTATAAGCTTTAAAACTATTATAACACATTATAAAATTCATCACAGTAAGATTATTTTAAGTTTTGAAGTCACTAATTTAAACAGGGTTAGAGCATTTGCGTGCTAAAAGTATAGAATATATACTTCTTAATACTGTTACTTATTTGATTATAAGTATTAAAAGCGATAAGGCTGTTATAGAAGAGTTGTGATTTTTTTGATTTATTTATAATGTGCTGTACATTTAAAAATGCTCAAATTGGATTAGAAAAAGACTTCATATCATACAGCTAAAATTTCTTATTTATATTTTTAGAATAAAAGTTTGGATAAGTATTAATAAAGTGTATATTTGCACCCACAAAAAAAGGCCACGTGGCGCAACTGAATAGCGCACTTGATTACGGCTCAAGAGGTTCCAGGTTTGAATCCTGGCGTGGTCAC
>CALDUF010000005.1 GCA_937923515.1 uncultured Flavobacteriaceae bacterium | reverse complement strand
AGCGGGTATTGTTGGTATTATTGGCCCAAACGGTGCTGGTAAAACCACTATCTTTAGAATGATAATGGGAGAAGAAACACCTAATAAAGGTGAGTTTGTTGTTGGCGACACTGCTAAATTAGCCTATGTAGATCAAAAGCATTCTAATATAGATCCAGAGAAAACCATTTGGCAAAACTTTAGTGATGAGCAAGAATTGGTAATGATGGGTGGAAAAGAAGTAAATTCTAGAGCCTATTTAAGTCGATTTAACTTTTCTGGTGGAGAGCAAAACAAAAAAGTAAAATTGCTTTCTGGTGGTGAGCGCAACCGTCTGCATTTGGCTATGACGCTTAAAGAAGAAGGTAATGTATTGCTTTTAGATGAGCCTACGAATGATCTTGATGTGAATACCCTAAGAGCATTAGAAGAAGGTTTAGAAAACTTTGCAGGATGTGCCGTAGTAATTAGTCACGACCGTTGGTTCTTAGATAGAATATGTACTCATATTTTAGCGTTTGAAGGCGATTCGCAAGTGTATTTCTTTGAAGGCAGTTTTTCGGATTACGAAGAAAACAAGAAAAAACGATTAGGTGGCGATTTGATGCCTAAGCGCATAAAATATAAGAAATTAGTAAGATAAAAAAAGCGCCGTAAGGCGCTTTTTTTACTACTAATAATTAGTATTCACTAAAATATAATATCTTGATATTTAAAGTGTTACTAATTAAAAATAGCATCAGTAGTCTAATTTTTATAAATAGACTAGCATACTTAGAAATACTAAGTATAGTTTTATAAAACTAAAATAGAGTAGCGTTTAAAAAAATGAATTAATTAAATTCTATTTTTTTAGGACTATTTATTTGTTGTCATACAAATGGCCGTCTCTAAAGTCTTTGTACGTTTTATTATCGTCATCACTATCCAAAATACCAGTATTAGCTAATTGATCATTTTCTTTTTTTAGGATATAAGATTTTCTTACCCCTAAAATTAATAGTATTAAAAAGAAAACTACAACTATAGAAAGAATGGTAACAATTTGGCTCTGACTTATTAATATAGGTACAGTACTAAATGTAATGTTTAAGAGAAACATGAGATGTGTTCATCAATTTGGGTTAATAGCTTCTACAAATATAGCGTATTTTAAGACTAAAACTCTAAAAATGAATGGAATAATATATTAGTTATTAACATAACTGTTTACCAAACTAAGTTAAACCTATATAAATCAATGCTTTTCAGCAGCTTATTTAGGGTATTGTCTTACAAAATTTTAACACAAAACAACTTAATAAATACTTTTTTGTAACAATTTATAATAAAATTATACCAATTATTTAAGGTCAATTAAATTTTAAAAGTCATCTTTTTTAACGAAATTGCTTGTCCGTAAAATTGTTCAATTTTAAATACCATACATAATATGTCTGATGATTTTGATTTATTAGAAACCAATTCAAATGAAAAAACCGAAAAAGTAGATGTTAATTGGGGAAAGGCCATTGACACTATGAAATCTAAGTTATCTCAAGAAGACGACCCAGAAGTGCGTCAAAAAATTTTAAATGCCACTTTGGATGATGTAGTACATATGGCTGAAAAAGATAGAACTACTCTTTTAGATGCCATTAAGGATTTAACAGATTATCAAGACGAAGTTGGTATTTTATTCGAAAAATTCTCGTCACTAAATGCCACAGAGCAAAAGGTAATAGACGATGCGCAAAAAGCCTTGGAGCGTGCTAAAATAGAATTAGAAGACGCAAAAGCAAAGCCAGACACCTGGTGGAATAACCTTTGGGGGCGTAAAAGTAAAATAGCAAAAGCAGAACAAGCACTACAAACTTCAGAAAAAACAAGAGCTGCCGCTGATAATAAAGCAAAGGCTATGTTTCAAGAGCGTATAGAAAATGCCGATGTACAAACGCTTTTAAAAGAGCTGTCTTTTAAATCGCAAGCAGCGGTTACGCGTTTAAAAAACCGTGAAATCGAAATAAAAGAGGTAGAAGAAAAACTAAAAGACGCTATTGTTGAAGCATCTAAAAATCACACAAAAGCCTTAGAAAAAAAGAAAGAAGTAGAAGCAAAGCTCGAAGAAAATTATGCCTTGTTAAAACAAGCACGCCAAGAGTTAGAAGATATTGCAGACAAACAATCTGCCGAATATTCTGAAGCTATTGGAAAAATGACGAGCCTTGAGCAAAAGGTAGAAGAACTAGAAGGCCTTAAAAACGCCTACACCACGCTTGCTGCCAGTAAAGACAGCTTTGTGCACAAACACAATTTAACTATAAAAGTGCTCACATCGTTACGTAGTAATTTGCAAACGCATCGCGCCAAATTAAAGAGTGATACAGAGGAGCGTTTAAAGTATTACGATGGCTATGTAGTGGCATTAAAAGCGAGAACAGATCAAGAATTTGCTGCTATTTTAGAGCATTTAGGTGTAAAAACCGATGAGCATATTGGCGAAACCCTAGCATCTATGCATACTGCAAGCGCAAAAGCACGACAAGATATGATGGATAATATTCCAGTACACGAAAAAGTAATGCAGGGTGTTTACAGCAGTTATGCCGAGGCCTTACAAGAAATTCGTGCAAAAGATGGCGAAATCCAGAAAAACTTTGCAGAACGTTATGGTATCGATATGAAAGAGATTTTTGAAGACTATTATAATGCTGATGCCAATGCACCTTCTGGTGATGGTGGTGAACCGGCAGGCGAGCCAAAGCCAAAGGCTGAGGATGACGATCTATTAAGTTAACACGTCACTTCTAGCAGCTTGTGAGCAGCCATAAATTCTATAAAGAATAGGGCGTTACCCCGCTTTAATGCGGGGTCAGGCTTTCGGCAGTCGCTCTCTGCGAGGAGCTTCAACAAATGCCTCAATCCTTAACGCGGGGTTATCAGCTAGCTAATCGTTTATTCATAGCTGTTTAATGGCTTGTAAAGGTAAATGTTTTTAAGAAATTTGCAACAAAAGGCTATAACTTGAACATTGCCGAATTTGCGTTAGGGATTGAACGGCATGCGGAGCTCCCGACCTTAGGAGGAGCGACTAGTGAAAGCCCGACCCTTGTGGTAACGCCCAAAGAATAAAATTAAGAAATGCAACTGCAAACTGAAACTGTTTACTGAACACTGAATACTAAAAAATGTCCATAAACCAAATAGTTACACCTTTAGATTCTGCAATTTTAGACTCCAAAGCACACTACACATTTTATCATAAAATGATAGACTTTGTGTTTAAAGAGTTGGTGGTTGCTGTACAACGCGAGCAAATATGTAATGATGCTGAGGTAGCAATGTTTAAACAATATTGCGATTTGTTGTTGTATTCTATAGAGGCTATGCGTATTAAATACATGTATGACGACGAGGATAATATGAAGGTAGATTTAACCGAATCTGGATTCCCCAATTATTTAGAGTTTAGGTATTTGTTTAACGATTTAGAATTGCGTGATGAGTATTTAGGAAAACTTACCCCAATTGCAACGTTAAAAGCAGAATTTTTGGATACGCTAATGCGTAAAAAGCAGCATGTAAAAAAAAGCAGGATGTTTCAAGCAGCCTCAATAGTATATTACGCTTCGGTAGATAAAAAATACATTTTCAATCGTTTTGTACAAGGTAAAATTGTAAGCGCACCAAAAGATTCTGGAGCAGATTTACTAACAAGCTGGAGTTTTTATGATGTTATAAAAAATCGTCCGTTTATATGCTATATGTATTTTAACTACGACGGCAAACACATTAATGATTATAAAAACGAGATTTATGAAGTGCTAAAAAACGTAGCTGATAGAGATATGGCTTTAGATACTATGGCGTATGCTATTGATAAAAAGTTGCCTAAAGTATTTCCAAAAGTAATAAAGCGAGTAGACTTAGGGCCAGTACACAATATGTTTACAAAAGACGAAAATGTAATCACCCATACTGTTTTAGAGGCAATTAGTAAAAAAACAATTCCAATAGAGTCTTATGCCGTTTCGCTAAAAATAACTGAAGTAGCTTCTAAAAGCGAATTCAAAGAAGGAAGCTTTTTTAATAAACAAATATTACAAAATTGGGGCGATGTATTTCAGCAAAAATACGTGTTGGCACCGCATCGTGTCATTCAATTATTATATAACAAAACACCAGATATGATGAATGGGCTGGCAAAACCACCTATTGAAATTGCTGGAGTGGAAATAAGTTTAAATAAGTAAACAGT
>CALDUF010000004.1 GCA_937923515.1 uncultured Flavobacteriaceae bacterium | reverse complement strand
TCAATGAATAAATCATTGTCTATACCTGAATCACTAGATCCGGAATTTGCATAAAAAGCAAATTGAACTTCAGCACCATAACCACTCAAAGTAAATTCTGTAGCTGATTGCCCTTCATTACTTATTTCTGTACTTGCATCCCATCTAGAGAGCTCTTGCCATGAAGAACCTCCGTCTTCAGTAACCAGTAAAGCTAAATAATCATCTGAACCTAATGTGGCTGAAGTTGTATCATTCCACTCAGTTAATGCTATATCATAATTTAGGTAATAAGTACCTCCTGAAAGATTAAATACTGGAGAAATTAAATATTCATCGATAGATGATCCATAAATATTAATTCTTGCTGATTGACCATTTACGTGAGAGGCGTCATTTATAAAATCATCACCAGCAAAACTTCCTGATGAACCTGTAGGAGTTCCATAAGCACCAGAGGCTTCCGTCCAAGTATCCGGAAGGAACGAGAATGAATCAAATGTTTCGTTATAATTAGGGACAATAGGTGCTGGAGGTGTATATTCTTCTAGACAAAATGCTACATCAGAAACAGATGTTCCAAAATCATAAATTTGAATAATCAAATCATCTCCAATATCCCATCCTGATAGAGTGGTATTATCTGTTGCAAAAGTTTCTGCACAGGCAATTTCATTACCAGCTGTATCTCTAATTATAATTCCTGGGTTTCCAGGAGAACTATCGTTCCATAGCAATCCTTCTGTTGTAGCTGTCCAAGTAAAAAACTGATCTAAACCAGTGTCTGTTGTATTACAAGTACCATCCATTCCACTATCAGTAGTTCCATCGGTAGAAAAATTTAGTGTAAATTGTGCTGCATTACATCCTGTTCCTTGTGGATTTGGAGTAATAGGGATTGCTCCAGACATCGTATCATTAACTGGTGGCATTGTCCAAGAAATAGAGATCCAAGCACTATCGCCACTAGTTCCAGCACAATTTGCTTGAACATAAATATCATAAGAACCTGATAATCCACCAAGAGTGATTGTATTATTTGGTCCTGTAATTGTAATAATTCCATCTCCTTGGGTAAAACCTGTAGGTCCGTATTCATAAGTCCATTCAGTTTCTGAAGCTCCGGCTGTCCAGGATACTTGAACTTCTGTAGTAGAGTTAAATGTAACTTCAAGGTTAGTTGGTGTCGGACATGATTGTGTAATTCCATTAAAAGTAATATTACCTCTGTTTTGCCTAAGTGTCCCGGTTGCTGGTTCAGTTGGATCAGAGTTTGTAGTATCAGATTTTTGATCTAAAGTTAAACCTGCTGTTGGACCATTTGTTGATAATACATAATCCGATGAACTACCATAACCTGACTCATTCGCATCTATCGCTACAACTAAATTATCTGTTCCATTATAGGTAAAAGGTGAACTAAATGTAATTGTTAATATATCATTGGCTACAGTAACTGTTCCGTCTATAAGCACATGAGTTAAAGAGGAAACATCAACCCAATCTGCTGTAGTATCAAAAGCTGTTTTAGCTGTATGACCTATCCATACGTCAACATTATCATCTGCAGTTGAAAAATCTGATCCTGTATTCAAGGCATATTCAATTGAGGTAATATCCCCACTAGTACCTATCTCTGAAGCTAAATAAATAGATTGAGAGAAAGAATACCCATAATAGGGAGATATAGGTGGGCTATTAAAACCATCACCATCGTCTCCACTACCAATTAAAACCTGAGCTGAGGATAGTGAAGTTATTAATAATAATAGTAAAGTAATTTTTTTCATAAAATAGGTAATTTTGGTTAATATCTTAAAATTGTGTTAAAAAGCTAAGTTACACTATTTACTATAAATTTCACAAAACAAGTAATAATTATAAGTAGAATACAATGTTTTTTAACTATATCACATAAAAAATAGGTTTTGATTAATAAAATCAAAACCTATTTATATTATTAAGATAATATATTAACTATTCTTCAATAAATTTATCCATAACAGCGTCACTTACTCCCATGTTAGAAAAACCACCGTCATGAAATAAGTTCTGTAAGGTTACTTTTTTAGTTAGATCTGAGAATAATGAAATGGTATAATCTGCACATTCTAATGCAGTGGCATTTCCTAGTGGAGACATTTTATCTGCATAAGCTAAAAACCCATCAAATCCTTTTACACCACTACCAGCAGTAGTTGGTGTTGGAGATTGAGAAATGGTATTAACTCTTACCTTGTGATCTCTACCAAAGAAATATCCAAAACTACGCGCGATACTCTCTAAATAAGCTTTATTGTCTGCCATGTCATTATAGTCTGGAAAAACACGTTGTGCTGCCATGTAGGTAAGAGCAACTATACTACCCCACTCACTCATCGCCTCTTTATTATATAAGACATTCATTACTTTATGGAAAGATACCGCCGAAACGTCCCAACCTTTGGTTGTAAAATCATATTTAGGATCTGTATACAATTTACCTTTTCTAACATTTACAGACATACCAATAGAATGCAATACAAAATCTATTTTACCACCTAAAATTTCCATAGATTGCTCAATCAAATTCTCTAAGTCTTCCATAGAAGTGGCATCTGCAGGAATAATTTGAGACCCTGTTTTTGCAGCTAAATCTTTTATAGTTCCCATTCTCATGGCTATAGGTGCGTTTGTTAATACAAACTCTGCTCCTTCTTCATGTGCTCTTTCTGCAGTTTTCCATGCAATAGAGTTTTCGTCTAGTGCGCCAAAAATAATTCCTTTTTTTCCTTTTAATAAATTATAAGCCATACTACTATTCAGTTATTATTTCAATTTATATTATGCGCCAAAAGTACTAAACTTTCAACTTTATATTGTTTATTTTTTAATTAAGTAATTCTTTGGCATGTGCTATTGCAGAGGTTGATAAATCTGAGCCGCCTAACATATGTGCAATTTCTACGATACGATCGTCATGATGCAACTTAATTAAGTTAGTTTGTGTAATATTATCTACATCCGCTTTATAGACTTTAAAATGCGAATGTCCTTTTGCAGCAATTTGTGGCAAATGCGTTATGGAAAACACTTGCATATTTTTACTCATTTGTAACATAATGTCGCCCATTTTATTTGATATTTCACCAGAAACCCCAGTATCTATCTCATCAAACATTATTGTTGGTAATTGTGTGTATTCTGAAAGCACCAATTTTATGGCTAACATAATTCTAGACAATTCACCACCTGATGCTGCTTTTTTCAACGCGTTAAAATCGCCGCCTTTATTTGCTGAAAATAAAAACGACAAGGCATCTTTTCCGTTTGAAAAATAACTATCTGTTTCAATTAATTCAAACTTAAATTGAGCATTGGGCATGCCCAAGTCTAGTAAAATAGATTGTAATCGTTTTATTAAATTAGGTATAGCAGTAACTCGCTTTTTATGTATTTTATGAGCTAAGGTATTTAGTTGACTTTCTAATTCTAGAATTTCGTTTTCTTTAAGCTGAATGGTGTCGTCTAAATTATCGGTAACTGCAACTTTATCGGTTAAAGCCGCTTTAATTGTTATAAGCTCTGTAACTGTTGCTACCTGATGTTTCTGTAATAAACTATTTAAGGTTTGCAACTTAGAATTTACAACGGCTAATCTGTTTGGGTCTGCCTCTAAGTCACCTTGTAAAACGTCAACTTCAGAATAAATATCATCAACTTCTATCAAACAGCTATTTATCCGTTCGTATAAGTCTTGGTAATTTTTTGAAACCTCTGCTAATTTTTGAAAGGTATTTTTTAAATTGGTAATTGTAGATATTGCCCCAATTTGCTCATCGCTTAATAATTGATATGCTTCAGACAAACGTTCTTTTATATCTTCAATATTATTGAGTGTTTCATATTCTTCTTCGAGCGATTCTAGATCACCATCTACCAAATTAGCCTCAACCAATTCATGTAATAAAAATGTATTGTAATCGTACTCTTTTATAGCTTCAGACTTCAATGTTAAAAGTTCAGAAAGCTCTTGCTTCAAACGTTTATAGTTGGTTAAATATGTGCTAAACGCAACTAGTTCTTTTTGATTTTTGGCTAATGCATCAATGACTTGAAATTGAAAATCGTTTTGCGTTAATTGCAATGTTTGATGCTGAGAATGTACATCAATTAAACGTTCACCAAGTAATTGTAAACTGCTTAAGTTTACAGGAGAATCGTTTACAAAGGCTCTAGATTTGCCTGATGGTAAAATTTCTCTTCTTATAATGGTTTGAGATTCATAATCTAAATCTTCGGCCTTAAAAAGTGATTGCAAGTTGTAATTAGCAATATTAAAAACAGCTTCAATAATACATTTTGAATCCTTGTCTCGTAAACTACTTAAATCTGCACGTTTTCCAAGAATTAATGATAAACCGCCTAATAATATAGATTTTCCCGCACCTGTTTCACCAGTAATAATAGTAAAACCATCATTAAAATCTACCTGAAGGTGATCTATTAATGCATAATTTTTTATGGTTAATGATAACAGCATAGTTTAATATTCGGT
Organism: uncultured Flavobacteriaceae bacterium; assembly: GCA_937923515.1. Classification (GTDB taxonomy): domain Bacteria; phylum Bacteroidota; class Bacteroidia; order Flavobacteriales; family Flavobacteriaceae; genus Jejuia. The sequence goes on along the minus strand of CALDUF010000004.1, from coordinate 58,660 downwards.
TTACAGTAATTTGCATTTAGTACGCTAAGCAAAAATAGAGAATTTCTACAAACATTTGTTGCTTTATAAGGTAATTAGGAATTTGCTGATGGGATGTAAAAACCGAAATTGAATTATTTACACGACCTATGTAACCCAAGATACATGAAGCACATTAAAACGTAAAATTATGTAATTAAAACGTGATATTTCGCCACTTAGCAGCGTGTAGTGGTGCTACTTTTTGTAACACATCTTTAAGATTAGCAATGTTTACTTGAGGACCATCGGTAAATACTTGCTCAATTTCATCAGCTTTAGCATCAAAAAAGGTACGAAGTAAAAAAGAGTTTGGTCTTCTTGCATTCATGTCTTTAAACTTAGTTAAACTTGACGCTATTTCAGATTTTCCTTTTTTAAGATCGTTACTCATTTCATCTAAACCAAGTCTGTGGTAGTTATAAATTACGTTTCTATATTCTTTAAATGTAGTTGATAATACATTATCAATTAAAATAAACCTGGTTTGTAAACCATCCTCTAACTTCCAACCTCTAAAATTTTCTTGTTGCGAATAATTTAAAATAGTTTGTGCTTGTTTGTAATATGCTTCTCCTCCATTTTTTTCATAAGAATCAGCATCTAAAGCCAAAATCATATACACATGAAATGCTAATACTGAGATTAAATTTGAAGTATATTGTGTTGGATTATATATCAAATTTTGAAACTCTAAATACCTAAATGTAAAATCTTTATCATTTAAATTATAAATTGGTGAGCTATATGAAGACCCGTATATAGGTCTAGAAGATTGTACTTGCAAGGTAGCCTGAAACGTTTCGCCACTGTATTGAGAAATCACAATATTCATACTACAGTTAATCAATTCCTGAGACGCAAATGTTTTATCTGTCCACTTTGTGTTATTTATAAACTCGGTAAGTTGTTTTTCTAAATTTTTAAAAATTTGCAAATTTTCGTTACCCGTTTGTTGCGCATTAACAACAACGGTACAATTAAGCTCTTGTGCAAAACTTAAAGTACTAAAACTAAATACTAGAATAATTAAAAAACTACGCATGGATATGTTTTACAATTTCGTTTAATAAATCTACCGCCACTGCAGCTTTAGACTTTAATTGAAACTCTTTTACACTATTTTTATTATCTATAAACGTTACTTTATTTGTATCGCCTTTAAAACCGGCACCTTTATCTTGCAACGAATTTAAAACAATTAAATTTAAGTTTTTCTTTTTTAATTTCTGTGTTGCATTTTCAAGTTCATTATTCGTTTCTAACGCAAAACCAACTAAAAATTGATGCTTCTTAGTATCGCCTAATGATGCTAAAATATCTTTTGTACGTGTTAACTCTAGTGTTAAAGTATCAGATTTCTTTTTAATTTTTTGAAGTGCTACATCCTTTGGAGTGAAATCTGCAACAGCTGCAGAAAGTATAGCAATTGTAACATCTTTATAGTAGTTATGCACTTCATTATACATCTCATCGGCACTAGTTACAGGAATTACTTGTATTAAACTATGTGATATGTGCTGATGTGTTGGCCCTGTTATTAATATAACTTGGGCACCTAAGTTTGCAGATGCTTTTGCTATTTCAAACCCCATTTTTCCGCTAGAATGGTTTCCTATAAAACGTACAGGATCTATAGCTTCATAAGTGGGTCCAGCTGTAATTAATACTGTTTTTCCTTTTAGAGGAAGCTTATCTAAAATATCATTTTCAATGAATGAAACAATATCTTCGGGTTCTGCCATTCTACCTTCACCTACCAAACCGCTAGCCAATTCGCCACTGGTTGCAGGAATCATAATATTGCCAAATGATGTTAAGGCATCAAAAGATGCTTTTGTGGAGGCATGTTTGTACATATCTAAATCCATTGCAGGAGCAAAATACACTGGGCATTTAGCTGATAAATATGTAGCCATTAATAAATTATCTGAAGCACCATTAGCCATTTTAGACATGGTGTTTGCTGTAGCAGGAGCTATTACAAATAAATCTGCCCAAAGGCCTAATTCTACATGGTTATTCCACACAGCGTCATCATCATCTTCATTTGTAAACGAAGAATGCACTGGGTTTTTAGAAAGTGTTGATAAGGTAAGTGGTGTTATAAAATCTTTGGAAGCTGGCGTCATTACAACTTTAACCTTGGCTCCAGATTTTATAAATAGTCTAACTAGTGAAGCTGTTTTATAAGCGGCAATACCTGCAGTAATGCCTAACAGAACGTGTTTGCCGCTTAGTATACTCATATAATAGTGCTTACTGAGCGTCTTCCTCAGTATGTCTAAAGTAAATTTTATCAGTTAGCCATTCTTGAACAGCTAAAGCGTGAGGTTTTGGCAATTTTTCGTAAAATTTTGACACCTCAATTTGTTCTTTATTTTCAAAGATTTCTTCTAAACTATCATTGTAAGTAGCAAATTCTTCTAACTTATCAATGAGTTCTTTTTTAATCTCTGTATTGATTTGTTCTGCTCTTCTAGATATGATAGATATTGCCTCGTAGATGTTTTCTGTTGGCTCATCTACTTGATTTCTATCATACGTTACCGTATTTACTGGAGCAGTAGTTTTCTTTAAATCCATAATTATATATTAACTTTTAGCGCTGTACGTTTGTATTTCTTCATCTAGTGTTGTTGCCATCTCTTCAGCCTCTGCAAGATACTCAGAATTTGCATAAGCTTTCTTAAATACATTAAAATATTCTTTAGCTTGCTCTAAACGCGGTTTTCTTAAAGGCACTAAAGTACCTCTTTTATATTCTAAACTATTAATGGCCAATTTATAAGCGGCGTCTAATCTATAAAACAATGCTTCTTCTCGTAAGGTTGATCCAGGAAACTGGAAAATAAAATTATCAAATGATTTTATAGACGCCTTGTAATCAGATATATGATCGTACTGTTTTGCAATTTCAAAAGCCTTTTTTTCAAGTTTAAAATCTAGCTCCTTAATAAGTACATTAGCCTCACTTACATACTCAGAGTTTGGATGCACATTTATAAACTCTTGCAATTTTTCTATAGCATCTCTGGTTTCTTTTTGTTCTTTAGAATACACAGGAGATAATTTGTAATAACTTTTGGCACTTAAAAAAGCAGCTTCAGCCTTTTTTTCACTCTCTGGGTAACTCGCTACAAAACGCTCAAATTGATAAGCAGATACATAATAATCCCTCATTTCATAAAAGGATTTAGAATACAAATACATCAATTTTTGTGCTTGTGGCTTTCCCTTATATTTGGGTACTATTTGAGCAAATAACCTATTAGCTTTTTCATATTTGCCTTGTTGAAAAAGAGAATCTCCTACTTTGAATTTAAGCGCTACATCTTCAGATTTTAAAATCTTTTGATATTGGCTACATGAATTTAAAGTGCAGACTAAAACTAATATGCTAAAAAAATGCTTCATAAATTTTTACAAGGTGCAAAATTACATTTATTAAACGTAATTAAAAAATATTATTTCAAGGCTAAAATAATTCTTCGATTGTAGCAATAACAAGGTTTAAGTTATATTTAACTTTTAGTTGATTCTATGGCATTGAAAAGCTTATGATCTAGTACCATTTGGCCTTTTTCATTGTAATAGTACGTTTTTAAAAACCTGTAGTGTAACTTAACATCTTTTAGCAAATAAGAGTACATTTGATGAACTTCTTGATTGAAAGATTCATCATAATAACTTACCATAACTATAAATTCGCCCTGTAGGCTCTTAATATTGTCTTCAAAAAAGTGTGATAGCGGGCTGTTTTCATCAATTTTATGAACTATAGTCCAAGTTGTAGGCAAATAATTAATAGTTCTGCGTTCTAATTCTAAATTATAAAAATCGTTTACGTAATTTCCTTTTCTATTTTTCTTTGATAATTTAAGTGTAACAGAAACTTTGGGTTGAATCATTGTGCTTCTTCTATCATTTTCAATTCTAAACATCAGTGCTTTGTGTGCTTTCAATTCATTTAAAATAAGATGTTCTGAAAACCGAATTGCGGCTCTTGGTTTAGAAAAACGTCCGTAAAGTAAACCTGTAGCAAAAGCAAAAAACATAAGCCCAATAAACGCCTCTATTGAAGATATAATACCGCTTGCTACCCCAGATGGCGCCATTGCCCCATAACCAAGTGTGGTAAATGTTTGTGATGAAAAGAAGAAAGCATTTAAAAAATCTTGATATACATTTCCTGTAGTAGCAGTTATTTCATTAATACCAGTAACTAAATATAAACCTGCAAATAAAATATTTGCAACTGTGTATGAAATAAAGGAGAGCACAAAAAAATGTCCCCAAGACATATTTATTAGGTAATTGTAGGCTTCAGAAAATCGCTTTGATTTATTTTTATGCACTACATTAAAAGCGCCATTGTCATTAATAAGTCGTCCTACATGTGCTGCAGAAGTATTACCAATACCTGGATCTTTTATTTTTTTACCCAAACTAAAATTGTTTTACAAACTCAGATATTTTTGATTTCAACGCATCTGAAGCTTGAACTAAAGGTAATCTTACCGCAGCAGAGCATAACTCTAGTGCTTCAAAAACCGCTTTTATACCTGCTGGGTTATTTTCTTCAAAAATATAATCAATCCCATCCATTAAACGGAAGTGCAATTTGTAAGCAGATTTGGCATCGCCTTTTAACCCTAATCGAATCATTTCTGAAAATTCCTTTGGAAATGCCTGACCTATAACAGATATTACTCCAGAACCTCCTGCGAGCGTTACACCTAATGCCAAATCATCATCTCCAGAAATAACTAAAAAGTCTTCTGGTTTATTTTTTAATAATTGTAGATATTGATAGGTACTGTTACCAGCTTCTTTTACAGCAATAATGTTTTTAAAATCGTTTGCTAAGCGAATAATGGTATCTGGCTCTATGTTTTTAGATGTTCTACCTGGTACATTATACAACATAATATCGATAGGACATGCTTCTGAAATCGCTTTAAAATGGTGATAAACGCCTTCTTGAGTTGGTTTTGTGTAATATGGTGATACCGATAGAATAGCATCAATATCACTTAAATCTGTACATTTTATTTCTTCAATAACAGCAGCAGTATTGTTTCCTCCAATACCTAAAACTAAAGGTACGCGCCCTTTGTTAATAGCGATAATAGCTTTTGTAATATCTTCTTTTTCTTGTTTTGTTATGGTAACACTTTCAGCAGTTGTGCCAGATATTACTAAATACTCTACGCCATTTTCAATATTGAATTCAACTATGGCCTTAAGCGCATCATAGTCTACACTTAAATCACTCTTAAAAGGTGTTACTAGTGCAACTCCAGTTCCAAGAAACCTACTGTTCATTTTAAATTTTATTTAATACTGTTAAATATTTTTCAACTTCATTACTAAACACATCAATTTCATTAATATCTGTTTTTATGATAAGGTCGTTTAGTCGTGCTTCGCTTTGCAAAATTCCGATTTTAAATTGAGATTTAGACAAGGCAGTTAATAATTTTAATTCTAAATGTGCTTTTGTGTAATAACTTACTAAAACATCAAAAGGTTCATTTAAAAACGTTTGCAATTCTACGTGTTTCACATTACCGCTCCACCCAAAATCTTTTGGATTAAAACATGCATCCCAAGAACTACCATGGCTCTTTACGTCTTTAGTAAATGCAACTACTTTTATTTTGTTTGCATGAATTTTTAAGCGAGATGCCAATACATTAAAGGCATTAAAATCTTCAATCTCATCAAAATTTAAGATAACACCTAAGCTCTTAACCTTATTATCGCTAACGTTCACTTCACGTTGCGATAATAATTTGTTCAAATACTTTTTATTTGATTTTTCCTTAAAAGCTTTTAAAATCATTTAAATTTACACTTTGCGCAAAGGTAGCAAAAGTACATTCAAATTTTAATGAAATTTATTATGGTAAATTCTACCACATTTAAACTAAGTATATCAATATGCATTTTACTTGTAGCTTTTAGTTGTAAAAAAGAAAAGCTATACTTAAATAAAATTGAGGGCCAACGCATAGATATTAACACCAAAGTTGCACCAAATACTGAGATTGAAACATTTATAGCACCTTACAAAAACCGTATTGAACGAGATTTGGATAGCGTTTTGTGTTATGCCGTAAACACATATTCTAAAAACGATGGTGTTTTAAACACAGCTATTGGAAATTTAATGGCAGATATTATTTTAACCGAAGCAAACCCTATCTTTAATAAAAGAACGGGCAACACCATAGATGCGGTTGTTTTAAACCATGGCGGTATTAGAAGCGACATACCAAAAGGTGCCGTAAGTGCAAGAACTGCTTACAATGTGATGCCTTTTGAAAATAAAATTGTAGTGGTTGCATTAAAAGGCAACAAAATTAATGAGATTGTAAGTTTTTTGGTAAGCAAAAAACGAGCACACCCTATTGCTGGTCTTAAAATTACTATTGATAAAGATTACAATGTAATTAACACCACCATAAACAATTCTGAAATTAAACCCAATGCAACTTACTATTTTGCTACTAGCGATTATTTGTTTAACAGAGGCGATAATATGACGTTTTTTCAACCCAACGAAGGGTTTTACGATTTAGATTATAAAATAAGAAATGCCATGATTGATTATTTTAAAAAAACAGATACGATTAACCCTGTAATTGATGATAGGTTTATAATTAAATAACTTATGAAGAGAAGCGATTTTATTAAAAAAGTATCTGTTGGAACAACAGCTTTGGCTGCGGCTGGCAGCTTAGGGTTGCAGTCTTTTACCACAAAACCTAAAGCTACAAAAATCACCATATTGCACACTAATGATGTGCATAGCCACATTGATACTTTTGGACCAGATGAAGGCAGAAATGCAAATAAAGGCGGTGTGGCACGTCGTGCTACTTTAATTGAAAATATAAGAAACCAAAATACTAATACCCTATTGCTTGATGCGGGCGATATTTTTCAAGGTACGCCCTATTTTAATTATTATGGCGGCGAATTAGAGTTTAAACTCATGAGTAAACTAAAGTACGATTTAGCAACTATTGGTAATCATGATTTTGACAATGGTATTGATGGATTATATGCCCAATTGCCACATGCAAATTTTGGATTTGTGTCTGCAAATTACGACTTTTCTAATACCCTTATGGATACCCATGTAAAACCGTACCGTATATTTAATAAAGCGGGAATTAAAATTGGGGTTTTTGGTCTAGGTATTGCACTTGAGGGCTTGGTAGAGCAAAAACTTTATAAAGAAACTAAGTATCTTGATCCTATAGAAATCTCTCAAGATATGACCCGTATTTTAAAGCAAGATGAACAGTGCGATTTAGTAATATGTTTGTCGCATTTGGGTTACAATTATAAAAATGATCCTGATAAAATATGCGATTTGAAACTTGCGGAAGTTACGAAGGATATTGATTTGATAATTGGCGGACACACACATACATTTTTACCAAAACCTACCATTGTAAAGAATATTGAAGACAAAAATGTTTTAGTAAACCAAGTAGGCTGTTATGGCCTTTACCTTGGTAAAATAGATTTTTATTTTGATGCCGATAAAAGCAAAATTGCTGATGGCACCGCAATTATTGTATAGTTTACTAACGTGTTTAATATGTTTCTGCTCTAGTTACCTTTAATAAACACTAAACCAAAATATAATGAAAAAGTTTATACCCTTAGCGTTACGAATTATTGTTGCAGTAGTACTTATACAAACGTTGAGATTTAAATTTTTTGCACATCCTGATAGTGTTTATATTTTTAAAACTGTAGGTTTAGAACCTTACGGAAGGATTGGTATTGGAATTATAGAACTAATTGCCAGTATACTATTACTTATCAGAAAAACAGCTTGGGCAGGCGCACTTATAGCGTTGGGTGTGATGAGTGGCGCTATAATAATGCATTTAACTAATTTAGGCATAGATATAAAGGGCGATGGCGGACTATTATTCGCAATGGCTATACTTACGTTTTTAATGTCTGCAACACTTGCTTTTATTTACAAAAAAGACATCCCGTTTTTGAGAAACTTTAAAACATAACTTCTTTCTTCTTTCTATATCGCAATTTAGCTTGAGCATAAAAGAAATAAAACCCAATTAAATCTAATGAAACGATGAGAACACTGAAAACTTTTTGTTTAGATACATACAGATAAGCAACATTTAAAACATCACTAAACACAATACAAATAGCACCCACTAGAAAATAAAATGCTTTTTCGCTACCGCTATTCAAATATTTTAAAAGCGCAAAAGATAACACCATTAACATCGAAATATCATAAATCAACTCTAAAAAATATTCAAATTCTAAATAGAATTCAGGATACACAACTTCAATAAGAATATAAGTGATATAGCAATTTAGCAGAATAAGTATAATTATTGAAAACCAATATTTTTTAATGATGTGTATTAATGACAAATTCCTAGATATCTCTATGGTTAAAGCTACAAAAGCCAAAACATACAAGCCATTACCTACTATATAATCCAAGGACTCTGGCATTAAATGATAAAAAAAGCCCAATAACTCAGATAGAGAATACAGCATTAAAAAAAGGGTAAAAAACACAGATTTTTTATCAACATGACAAAAATAAGCTAGCGCTATCAAGGGTATAATTAATGCACTAGTATTTTGTGCGTAAGGTATATTGTTAGAGTACAAAAAATGCAAAAAAAGCACATAAATTGCACCTATTACTACAGCTAAAATTTTAGGGTTACGCATTATAACAACATCCGGTTACAATACAAATGTAAGCAATTATAAGTTGCGTGTCGAATATAAGTGTGTTTTGCCGATATTTAAAAGGTGTGATTTATTTTTTGTAAGAATTCAATTTCACTAATTAATGCTACACCTAAACGCTCTGCTTTATCTTTTTTACTTGGGCCCATTTTATCACCAGCAACCACAAAATTAGTTTTAGAAGAAATAGAACTGCTTACCTTACCACCATTGTCTTCAATTAATTTTTTAAGTTCTGTTCTAGATACGTGCTCAAAAACACCAGACACTACTATAGATTGCCCTTTTAATAAATCGGTTTGCCCTTTAAGATCTTCTTCTGAAATACTTAATTGCACTCCAAATTCTAACAACCTATTAATAGTTACAATATTTTCTTCTGAAGCAAAAAACTGTGTAACGCTTTCGGCTATTTTCACTCCAATTTCATCAACTTGCTCTAAATCTTCTTGCGAAGCTTCCATTAAATTATGAATAGATTTATAATGTTTTGCAAGTTTTTTTGCCACGGTTTCGCCAACGTAACGAATACCTATAGCATACAATACACGCTCAAACGGTATGGCTACCGATGCTTTAATGCCGTTAATTAAATTATCCGCACTTTTTTCGGCCATCCGTTCTAAAGGAATCACCTGAGCTTTAGTCAATTCGTATAAATCTGAGTAATTTGAAATTAAACCTTCGTTTACCAAAAGCGCAACGGTTTCGCCACCCAAACCTTCAATATCCATGGCTTTTCGTGAAATATAATGCTGAATACGACCAATAATTTGCGGCTTACAACCATTATAATTAGGGCAATAATGTTTAGCATCACCGGCTGTTCTAACCAACTCCGTTTCACATTCGGGGCAATGAGAAATATACACTGTTGGTTGCGAATTTGCAGGACGTTTTGCAACATCAACACCAATAATTTTTGGTATAATTTCACCACCTTTTTCAACAAATACAGTATCGCGCTCCCGTATATCTAACTTTTCAATTTGATCTGCATTATGAATCGAAGCTCGTTTTACCGTTGTACCCGCCAATTCTACAGGCTCTAAATTAGCTACTGGTGTTATGGCGCCAGTTCGCCCTACTTGGTATGTAATTTCGTTTAAAACTGTGGTTACTTGTTCTGCCTTAAATTTATACGCCATAGCCCAACGTGGTGCCTTGGCAGTATACCCTAACTCTTCCTGTTGTTGTAAGTTATTTACTTTAATAACGATACCATCCGTTTCATAAGGCAACTCATGGCGTTTGGTATCCCAATGGTTTACAAACGCAACAACATCATCAACCGATGTTGCCAAAACTGCTGCATCAGGCACTTTAAAGCCCCAAGACCTTGCTTTTTCTAAACTTTCAAATTGTGTTGTTACGCCTAAGTTTGTTCCTGTTAAGTTATATAATAAACACTCTAGCGGACGCTTTGCGACTTCTGCACTATCTTGTAATTTTAAGCTACCAGATGCTGTATTTCTTGGGTTTCTATAAAGCTCTTCGCCATTAGCAAGACGCTCTTCATTCATTTTATTAAAACCATCAAAGGGCAAAATAATTTCACCTCTAATATCAAATTTTGGAGGATAATCGCCTTTTAACTGCAATGGTACCGATTTTATAGTTTTTATATTTGCCGTAACATCATCACCTTGAAATCCATCACCTCTAGTAACTGCTTTAACTAATTGTCCGTTTTCATAAGTTAAGCTTATAGAAGCACCATCATATTTTAATTCACACGTGTACGCTACATCACCATCAACCATTTTTTTGATACGCTTTTCCCAATCTAGTAAATCGTCTTTAGAATAAGAATTATCTAAAGAATACATGCGATATTCGTGCTTTACGGTTTCAAAATTTTTGGTAACCGCTCCTCCAACGCGTTGTGTTGGCGAATTAGCATCATAAAACTCTGGATGTTTATCCTCGAGCTCTTGAAGCGCTTTTAGCTTTACATCAAAATCATAATCTGAAATTGTTGGTGTATCCAGCACATAATAATTATAGTTGTGCTCCCTTAATTCGTTTCTTAAATTGGTGATGTGTTGTTTTATATTTTCCATTAAAAAAATGCTCCTTTTACCATTCTATCCTTACCAAAGATATCTTGTTTTAACTGTATATTATTAAAATTGTGGTTGTGTAATACGTTAACAGTCTCAGCGCCTAAATACTCATTAATTTCAAAAAACAACTGTCCGTTAGCGCGCAATGCCTTTTTTGCATACTTACTTATAGCTTCGTAAAACAGTAACGGATTGTTGTTTGCTACAAACAATGCCAAATGTGGCTCATGTTCTAAAACATTGGGTTGCATCTTGTTTTTTTCTAAAGCCCTAACATAGGGTGGATTGGAGACGATAACGTCAAATTTTTGAGTCAAATCACCCGTATCAGATAAAATATCAGCTCTAATAAATTCAACCTCTGCTGTATTTAAAACAGCGTTTTGCTTAGCAACCGCAATAGCTTTTTCACTAACATCTAAGGCATATACTGAGGCATTTGGTAAACTTTTAGCTAAAGAAATTGCAATACACCCACTACCAGTACCAATATCTAGTATGTTTATGTTTTTCGATGTATCTACTTCGTTTAAAACCCATGCCACCAATTCCTCGGTTTCAGGGCGTGGTATCAACACACTATTATTAACCTTAAACGGCAAGCCAAAAAACTCAGTTTTACCTAATATATATTGTATTGGTTTTTGCTGTTTTAGCAAGCTTAAAGCCTCAAGAATATCATGGGTATTTTCAACCTGCATCTTAGTATCCATTGCTAAATCAATTCGTTTTACGTTAAAATGAGCTTCCGATAGGAGAAAAAAGAAATTATCTACTTCTTCCTTAGGATAAATAACATCTAAACTAGTGTGGAATTTTTCCTGAATATCTTTTAACTTCATAAATCCTTGATCATCCAAACACCACACGAAAAGTGTCCCGTATTTCCTAACGCACCATTTAAATGTTTAAAACCAAAACTTTCATAAATATGTATAGCGGCTTTTAACTGTGGCGCAGATTCTATATAACACCTGCTGTATCCTAAATCTTTAGCAGCTTTTAAACAGGTTTCAAATAATTGTTTACCAAAACCCTTACCGCGAATTTTAGGCGAAAAATACATTTTTTGCAACTCACATACATTGCCTTCAAAATCAGCTAATGGTTTTATACCTGCGCCGCCTAAAACCGTTCCATTCATATCAATTACATAATACACATCATTGCTGTTTTGGTAGGATTCATACATCAATTTTGTCTCTGGGTCTTCAAAAGCAGTACCTTCTAAAGGAATTTTAAATTCGTGAAAACACCCTCTAATTACGGCTTCTAAAGGCGCATTATCTTCAGGCCGTATTTCTCGAATAACTATAGTATCTTTACTCACTTTAATCAATCTTTTTACAAAAGTGAAGATACAGCAATTCTTAAAAAAGCAAACCAAACACGTTTTATTATTATTAACAATAAGTTGTACTTTTTTTAACTGTAAAGTGAACGAAAAACCACTTTTTATTAATGTTGAAAACATGAAAGTTATAACATCTAACTCTAAAAATATTGTTGTTACTGCCGATGCTTTATTTATAAACCCTAACGATATTGGTGGCGAACTTAAAACCGATGCTATTAAAATTTATGTGAACGATAACGAAGTTGGTTTTGTATCGAGCAAAAGCTTTAAAGTACCAGCAAAAAAAGAATTTTCAATTCCGTTAACAGCAACGATACCAGTAGATAGTCTAATAAGCGGCAAATCTATTGGCGGGCTTATAGGAAGCTTGTTTAGTAAAAACATAAAAGTACACTACAAAGGCGATATTGTTTATAAAGCCTTAGGGTTTTCATATAAATATGACGTAGATGAAATTCAAGATGTGAAAATTAAATTATAACGTTTGACAACACACGAATTTTACATAAAACGCTGTTTAGAAATTGCAAAAAATGGTTTAGGCATCACAAGACCAAACCCCATGGTAGGCTGTGTAATTGTTATAGACCGTAAGATTATAAGTGAAGGTTATACAAGCGCATATGGCGGCAATCATGCCGAAGTAAATGCAATAAATGCTGTAACAAACAAAAGCCTATTAAAACAAGCTACACTTTACGTAACGCTCGAACCGTGTTCGCACTATGGGAAAACACCACCTTGTAGCGATTTAATAGTAAAATACAATATACCTAAAGTAGTTATTGGTTGCATTGATGATAATGTACAAGTGGCAGGAAAAGGCATAAAAAAATTAACTAAAGCTGGTGTTACGGTTACTGTTGGCGTTTTAGAAGACGCCTGTAAAGCGCACCATAATCGTTTTTTTACGTTTCATAATAAAAAACGCCCTTATGTTATTTTGAAATGGGCACAAACCCTAGATGGTTTTATAGCTCCTGAAACTAAAGACACAAAAACACCAGTTTGGATAACCAATGCACTATCAAGACAATTAGTGCATAAATGGCGTGCTGAAGAACAAGCCATTTTAGTGGGCACTAACACTGTTTTAGAAGACAACCCAAGTTTAACGGTAAGAGATTGGACAGGTGCAAACCCTACTAGAATTGTTATTGACAAAACCAATATATTATCAAAAAAACTAGCTGTTTTTAGTAACCAAGCTACAACCATAGTTTTAGATAGCAGCAACATTGATTTTGATAAACCTTTAGCAAAAGAAATTTGTGATACCTTATTTAAAAACAACGTTACCTCTGTTATTATTGAAGGTGGTGCTAAAACACTGCAAAGGTTTATAGATGAAAACCTTTGGGATGAAGCACGCATATTCTCAGGAAACACTTTATTTAATACAGGAGTGAAAGCACCAAAATTAAAAGGACAATTAATCTTAGAAACACAAATTCACAGCGATATATTAAAAATATATAAACATGATTAATACCCTTATTTTTGATTTTGGTAATGTATTTATTGATCTAGATTTAGAAAACGGACTAAAAACTACGTTAGAAACTTTAGGTATTAATGCTCTATCTCAAGATATTATCGAAATAAACGAGCGGTATGAAGTTGGCGCTATTTCAACCGATGATTTTATACGTTTTTACGCAAAAAAGTTTCCGCATTTAACTCAAGAAACTTTGGTAAATTTATGGAATAGTATTTTAATAGATATTCCGCAACATCGCTTGGATTTTTTACTACGCTTAAAGGCTGAAAACAAATTTAAACTCATACTACTCAGCAATACAAATGCATTACACATAGACTGGGTAAAAGAGCATATCGCCTTTTATGAAACTTTTAAAAACGCTTTTGATGTGTTTTATTTATCGCATGAAATTAATCTAAGAAAACCAAATGCTGATATTTTTGAATTTGTTTTAAATACCAATAATTTAAAAGCAGAATCATGCCTTTTTATTGATGATAACGCTGATAATATAAATACTGCAAACCAATTAGGGCTAAAAACATGGCACATTACACCTTATAAAGAAGATGTAGTAAATTTATTTACTAAACAAAAACATCTGTTTTAAAGTTTGAGTGCTACCAAGGATACATACAAAACTATTAGTAAAGCCATAACAAACATATTGTACAAAGAGAAAAATAGTAAGTTTTTTGGCTTTGTATATCCTGTTTTAAACGAAACCGATGTAAAACAACATTTAGAGGCTGTAAAAAAAGAACATCATGCAGCAAGACATTGGTGCTATGCATACCAAATAGGAACGTCTCAGACAAAATTTCGTGTTAATGATGATGGCGAACCTAATAATACTGCAGGTATGCCAATTTACGGGCAAATTCAATCTTTTGATGTAACCAATACTTTAATTATAGTAGTGAGATACTTTGGCGGTGTAAAACTTGGTGTGGGTGGCTTAATACAAGCTTACAAAACCACAGCGCAACTTGCATTAGAATCATGTAAAATTGTTGAAAAGACAATAAATATTGAGTTTTCAATTGCTTTTGAATATAAGAACATGAATACTGTAATGCGCGTTATTAAAGAAAAAAATCTAACAATAGTACATCAACAACTAGAATTAAGTTGCATCATAATAATTGCTGTTAGAAAACGATTAGCCGAAACTATTTTTAAAATTTTTGACGCTAATTATGGTGTAACTATCAAAGAAATTTAAAAATTCACTAATCTATCAAATCTAAAATATAATTCGGTGCCTTTGTTGGTCTATTAGTTTTCGTATCAATAAACACTAAAGTTGTACTAGCAGTAGTTAAAATTTCTCCTTTTTCATTAGTAATTTCGTACTCAAATTCAATCTTAGCATTAGGCCTACTTTTTAGTTGAGTTTTAACATTAATTAGATCGTCATAACCCGCTGATTTTTTATAATTTATATGTAATGAAACTACAGGTAACATAATACCATTTTCTTCCATTTTTTTGTAAGAAATCCCAAGTTTTCGCAACCACTCAATTCTCCCCATTTCTAGGTATAATGCGTAGTTACCATGATATACCACCCCCATTTGGTCTGTTTCACCATACCTCACCCTAATTTGTATTTCATCGATTATCATAGCTTTATATCAATATTTTTTTGTAGTTTCGGCTTGTAGGTAAACATGGGGAAAAATTTCTAGAAATTCAATACATTTCGATTTTTTTTTTTAGAATTTTGTTCACATATTTGCCTCGCAACTAAACGGGGATTAAAGAGACTATACTCTTAAAAAACACTAACCAAAATCTAGAATCTAATTAAATGAGTACAACTGCGCAATCGGTTTGGAATAACTGTCTTAATTTTATAAAGGATAATATCCAGCCGCAAGCTTATAAAACATGGTTTGAGCCAATTATCGCAGTAAAACTCCAAGATAATGCTTTAAGCATTCAGGTACCTAGTAAATTCTTTTATGAGTGGTTAGAAGAACACTACGTTAAAATATTAAAAGTTGCCTTAACCAAAGAGTTGGGTGAAACTGCCAAATTGGTATACATTATTAAAATGGAAAATACCTATGGCAATAAACAACCGTTTACTGAAAAAATACCAAGTTCTAATAGAACATCAGTAAAATCGCAAGAAGTAGATATTCCATTAAATAATAAAAGTCCAGAATTAAAGAACCCTTTTGTAATTCCTGGAATTAGAAATATTAAAATTGAATCTCAATTAAATCCTAATTATAGTTTTGAAAACTTTCTGGAAGGAGATTCTAACAGATTAGCCAGAAGTGCAGGATTAGCTGTTGCGGCTAAACCCGGCGGCACATCGTTTAATCCATTATTAATTTTTGGAGGTGTAGGCTTAGGAAAAACGCATTTAGCGCACGCAATTGGCGTTGACATTAAAGATAAATACCCTGAGAAAACGGTACTTTATATTTCTGCTGAAAAGTTTACACAGCAATATATAGATTCTGTAAAAAAGAATAACCGTAACGACTTTATTCACTTTTATCAAATCATTGATGTTTTAATAATTGATGATGTGCAGTTTTTATCAGGAAAATCTGGAACGCAAGACGTATTCTTCCATATTTTTAACCACTTACACCAAAACGGAAAGCAGGTTATTTTAACGAGTGATAAAGCTCCTGTAGATATGCAAGATATTGAGCAACGCTTGCTATCGCGTTTTAAATGGGGATTATCGGCTGAATTACAACATCCAGATTTTGAAACTCGTGTTTCAATTCTTAAAAATAAACTATATAGGGATGGTGTAGAAATGCCTGATGATATTGTAGATTATGTTGCTAAAAATATTAAAACAAATGTACGTGAATTAGAAGGTGCTATTATTTCTTTAATTGCGCAGTCTTCTTTCAACCGAAAAGAGATAACAATTGATTTAGCAAAACAAATAGTTGAAAAATTTGTTAAGAATACTAAACGTGAAGTCTCTATTGATTACATACAAAAGGTAGTCTCTGATTATTTCCAAATGGATGTTGATACGCTACAATCCAAAACAAGAAAACGTCACATTGTACAAGCAAGACAATTAGCCATGTTTTTTGCTAAAAAAATGACAAAAGCATCTTTGGCTAGTATTGGTTCTCAAATTGGTAAGCGAGATCATGCTACAGTACTGCATGCTTGTAAAACTGTTGACAACCTATCGTCTACCGACAAACAGTTTAGAAAATATGTTGAAGATATTTCTAAAAAACTTTCTGTTTAAATTTACTCTAAAATGACAAAGATTTTAATGGTGTGTTTAGGCAATATTTGTCGCTCTCCATTAGCTGAAGGTATTCTTAAATCTAAACTTCCTGAAGATAAATTTACTATAGATTCTGCAGGAACCGGTGCGTATCATGTGGGCAATACACCTGATGCGCGTTCTATAGCTGTAGCAAAAAAATACGGCATAGATATTTCTAACCAACGCGCACGACAATTCACTAGAAAAGATTTTGTTGATTTTGATATTATATATGCGATGGACACATCAAATCATACTAATATTTTAAAAATCGCTAAAAACGATATAGATACATCTAAAGTTAAACTTATACTTAACGAAATTACGCCAAGTGAAAACCTTAGCGTTCCAGATCCTTATTATGGCGGAGTTCAAGGTTTTGAAAACGTATATAAAATGCTTGATACAGCCTGTAGCGAGCTTGCTAAAAAATTAATTTAAATTTTATATTAAAGCATTTATGCAAACTAAACTTGGAAAACTATATTTAATACCTACCACGTTAGGTGATAATGCACCACTTGAAGTACTACCCTATACAGTTAAAGAAGTAATTGAAAACGTCTCAATATTTATAGTTGAAAATGAAAAAACTGCACGTAGGTTTATAAAAAAAATCAGTCCAACAACCTCCCAACCCTCCTTAGAAATATTTTTGCTAAATAAATTTACGCAAAGCGTGGAGCTACCAGAATTTTTAAATCCGTGTTTAGCAGGAAAAGATGTTGGTTTACTATCTGAGGCGGGCTGCCCTGGTGTAGCAGATCCTGGTGCCGAAGTTGTAAAGCTAGCGCACGAAAAAGATATACAAGTGGTACCGTTAGTTGGCCCTTCTTCGATTTTAATGGCAATGATGAGTTCTGGCTTAAATGGGCAACGCTTTACCTTTAACGGTTACTTACCCATAGATAAAGGTGAAAGAAAAAAAGAAATAAAACGGTTAGAACGTATTTCGTTTGAACAAAATCAATCGCAAATATTTATTGAAACACCGTACCGAAACAATAAGATGTTAGAAGACATTTGTAGCTATACATCGCCAGATACCTTGGTTTGCGTAGCTTGTGATATTACCTTACCAACTGAATTTATTAAAACCCTACCAACCAAAGTTTGGAGCAAAAAAAAAGTAGATCTCCACAAGAGACCTACCATTTTTATTATTCATAAAAGTTAAATGCAATTACAATTTAAAGTGCAGAAACTTTTGCTTTTTTATTTGGTTTTAAAAACGAAGTATCGTATCCAGAAAATCGTTTCATGTAATTTGAAATTGTTGTACCATAACCATCCGAGAAATTATCTAAACCGTAACTTCTTAAATACTTTTTTACACTTCCTGGTCCTGCTAAATGCGCTGCAGCCAAAATGCCAGACTCTGTTACTAAAACGCCATTAACACGCTTTCCAACAAATCTATTAATATCTCTACGCAATATCCACTTGTTACGTTGTGCATTTGCAATAAATGCTTTTTCTTGAAGTTTTGGATTATTTAAAAAGTTTTGAATGTTTCTTACACCAATTAATTGTAATGTAGATTTACCAAATTGATACTTTCCTAAATAACCGTAGGTATTAATAGTAGCATAATTGCCACCAGATTCTTTAAAAGCTATAGCTTCTTTAAATCCTACAAAAGATTTACCTAAAAACGGTGAAAACGTTTTGTAATGCGCTTTTGAAGTTTCAAAATTATCTTTGATGTTTGTTTCGTGGCCTACAGTATAGTTTAAATCTAAACCATCTGTAGAATACTTACTTAAGTCTATCACTTCATTATTAGAAAATGATAGTTGTAATAGTACACATATTGTAAGTACTAATACTAGATAACTTGCAATATTTTTTACCATAAATTTTAAATTTCTTCAGCAAAATTACTAAGTAAACATGCTTGAAAATTTCAGCGTGCAAAATTAAGCAATTTTTTAATTATTTCAAAATTAATCGTTTAAGTACAATTTCTATTAACGCAATAGATGAAAAACAGCTCCATTTTTATTAATTTCTAAAGAAGGGAACGGTACTTTTATCATATTGAAAATATTAAAAATTGACTTTAACAATGCTGAATTAGTTCTAATTTTGGTCAAATTTACATCCAAACTTATAAAATACTGTCTGTAGCGTTGGTTTTTTGTTAACAATTGATTGTCAGCAACTTCAATACCGCTAAGCATACCCTCGCCTCCGTAGCCAAAAGCAATATTAAGCCATCTTGGAATTTTACTGTCTTTAAAAAACGCATGCGCATTACAACTCAACCAATAGGTTTGACCGTTGTAATCTTTTAAAACTTGCTCTAAAAATGATGCTCCAAGTTTATCTGGTCGTAAATCAGCATACTTTGTTGGCATAAAACTAAATTTTACGTCAATACGTTGCTCATCCCAAAACAATTCTTGAGAAATATACAATCCTGTTCCAAGGGCGTTAGCGCCAATATCTCCCCAAGAAAATCCCCATTCACTAGAGTAGCCATCTAAAACTTCTACAGCGGTTAGAAACCCAAAACCTAAAGTGGCACCATATAGCAATTGGTCTTTTTTACTAACGCCACTCCAATGTAAAAGGTTTGCACCCTGCCTACCTATTTGATATGCCGAAAACACATGCCCAACTTTATCCATTTGCAGCCATTCGGCATTATCATTTATAGTTTGAAATTTTGACCGCTCAAAATCTGCATACCATAATTCGTTTAAACCAATTAAGGCTGCACTAGCTAAAGCAACTTCAGAAATAACTACCGTATTTCTACGAGAGATATTTAAACTATCGCTTGGTGTTAAAAAGTCTTGTAATGTAGATTGAGAAAAACCAAATACCGAAATACAACAAAAAATCGCTATATAACCTCCACCGCGCAACATTATTTGGTAATGCCTTGTTGAGATAAATAACGATGGTATGCTCTGGCATTAACGTTATGTTGTGCTAGCGTTTTTGCAAATTTGTGATACCCAAAACGGTTAGCATCTGCAGCAAAATAAAGATAGTTGTGCTTTTCATAATTTAATACAGCCTTAATTGCTGATATATCAGGCATTGCAATTAACCCTGGAGGCAAACCTCTATTTTTATAGGTGTTGTAAGGCGATACAATATCCTTATGCACATTTAGCACACGTTTTATGACTGTATTTTTATATTTAGGCA
The DNA here is from genome assembly GCA_937923515.1 of uncultured Flavobacteriaceae bacterium. Lineage (GTDB taxonomy): Bacteria > Bacteroidota > Bacteroidia > Flavobacteriales > Flavobacteriaceae > Jejuia. The sequence continues at coordinate 38,543 of CALDUF010000004.1, read as the reverse complement.
ATTTATACGCCGCAAACTTTAGTGTAGGATCTGCTTGTAGTGGCATACCAATACGCAATCTATTTATATATACACCTGCAATTCTAGGCTGTTCAGAGCGCTCTTTAGATTCTTCATAAACAATAGAGGCCAAAGCTATAACTTGATCTTGCGCTAACCCAAAAGCATTGGCTTTTGCAATTCTTGCATCAGTCCAAAAACGCTTGTATTCCTTTAACATTCTATCTCTAAACGTTTCTGCAGAAGTATCCCAATAAAATTCATAACTATTTGGTAAATACATTCCTAGAGCAGTTTCAGTTTTAAAATTATTTTGTTTTAAAAAGCTAGCATCTGTCATGGCCTTTAATAAAGACAAGCTATCAGCTTCAATTTGACTTGCTACTCTTCCTGCCAATTTTTCTAATGAATTTTGATTATTAAAAGATACATTTACAGGTATATTACGGCTTCGAATAGAGTTTATAATATCATTATTACTCATGCCTTTTTTAATAGCATATTTACCAGATTTAATATTGCCAGTGTATTTTTTTTGTTTTGCCAGAATATCAAATTTATCAATATCCTTCAATAAAGGTTCTAGTTGGGCTCTAACATCCTCATAGCTGTCAGTTGATTTTATATAGACATAAGCTTCATCATTATTAAAATTTGTATTTGGTGCCAACATCGCGCCATACACATAATATGCAAAAATTCCTGCAGCAACTAAACCAATAATTGCAATAGCCCAAAGTATCTTTTTAATGTACATTTATTGTTTTATAAGTTGTAATAAATATTCGTTGTTGTAGGCGCCGTTGTTTAAATTCCAATCTTTTTTTAAACCTACCTCTTTAAATCCTAGCTTTTGAAATAGTTTAAGACTCGCTATATTGTCTTCTGAAATATTACAATATAGCTGATGTAAACCTAAATGTTTAAAACTATAAGCTATTAACATTTTTAAAGCCTCAAAACCATACCCTTTATCTCTATTTGAAGCCTCTTTTATGATGATACCAACTCCTGCCCTTTTATTTTTAAAATCGAAATCAAATAAATCTATGAGTCCTAAAGGCGTTTCTGTTGTGTCAGTAATAACTAAGCGCAATTGCTTTACCTCAAAAATGTCTTTATGCGCATTTTCTAAATAATGTTTAATAACAAATCTAGAAAATGGTACTTGTGTGTTGCTAAGGTGCCAAATACGCTCATCATTTTCAACAGCAAGAACAAATTCTAAATCTTCTGGCTCAAGCGCTCTTAGTGTGATATGTTGGCCTTTTAGGGTTTTCATATACTACCTTCAAATACATATTTAGCTGGCCCTATTAACCAAACATTAGTATAAACACCATCCTTAACATCAAAAGAAACTTGTAAATCGCCACCCTCAACCTTTAAATCTATTACAGTGTTGCTAGTTTGGTTAGTGGCATGCATTGCTATAGCAACGGCTGTAACACCTGTACCGCATGACAATGTTTCATCTTCAACACCGCGCTCGTAAGTTCTTACACGATATGCATTATCTGCTATTTTTTTTACAAAATTAACGTTTGATCCTGCAGCATGGTATGGTGCACCATAGCGTATGCTAGCACCTTTTGTTTTAATATCAAAATCGGCAATAGCATCTTCAAATTGTACATGATGAGGCGAACCCGTGTCTAAAAACACATGGTGTTCTTTTTTATCAATAGCAGATACGTTTTGCATTTGTAACCTTACAATATCCTCATTAATTTCAGCATGATGTAAACCATCAATAGCTTCAAAAACTGCGGTATTAGTTATAACACCTAATTGTCTTGCAAACGCTACCAAACAACGCCCACCATTACCACACATGGTACTCTCATTACCGTCGGCATTATAATATACCATCTTAAAATCGCATGTATCATGATTTTCAAGAAGAATTAACCCGTCACCACCTATGCCAAAACGTCTGTCACAAAGGTGTGCTACTAATTTGGTATTATTTTTGTCGAATGTTTGTAAACGATTATCAATCATTACAAAATCGTTTCCAGTACCTTGGTATTTGTAAAATTTTTGTTCCATAATTAGGAGACAAAGATATGAATATTATAACGTTTTTTTGATTGTTAAATCGTCGTTAAAGTTGAATTTCAAATTCAATAAATACTTAATTTTAATCGTTAATTTATATATCTAAAACTAAAATTATGAAGAAGATCTTAACCTTAGTATTCGTTTCGGCTCTTGGTGGTATGTTAACTTTAGGTGCTTATAAATTGTATATAGAGGAAGAAAAAACTCTGATTGTTGATACCGTTGAAAAGCAATCTGGTTTAATTCCTACAACATCTAATACTGCTGTTTACAAACCTTATGAAACACCAGATTTTACAACTGCCGCAGAAAACACGGTAAATGCTGTAGTGCACGTAAAAAATGTAACGCTTAGTAGAGGACGTATGACTTTTGAAGACTTGTTTTTAGGTAGAAGCCCGCAGCGTGCGCAATTGGGTACGGGTTCTGGAGTGATTATTACACCTGATGGTTACATTATTACAAACAACCACGTTATTGATAAGTCTCAGGAACTTTCAGTAACCTTAAACAATAACAAAACGTACAAAGCTGAAATTGTAGGTACTGATCCTAAAACAGATATCGCGCTTTTAAAAATTGAAGCTGATGAAGCATTACCTGTAGTAACTTTTGGGGATTCTGATAATGCAAAAATTGGAGAATGGGTACTTGCTGTAGGCAACCCGTTTAATCTTACATCAACCGTTACTGCTGGAATAATAAGTGCAAAGGCTAGAGATTTATCTGGCGATGCATCACAATCTTTTATACAAACTGATGCCGCTGTAAATCCAGGAAATTCTGGTGGTGCTTTGGTTAACACCAATGGAGAGTTAATAGGCATTAACACAGCAATATCTTCGCAAACAGGATCTTACGTAGGATACTCATTTGCAGTACCAAGTAATATTGCCAGAAAAGTTGTTAACGACATTATGGAGTTTGGTAATGTACAAAACGGCATTTTAGGCGTGTTAGGAGGCGCATTAAATAGTAAAACTGCTCAAGATTTAGACGTAGAGGATACTCAAGGGTTTTATATTGATAGTGTAACTGAAGACTCAGGCGCTGAAAAGGCAGGTTTACAAAAAGGCGATATTATTAAAAAAATTGATAATGTTATCATTTCAAAATTTGCAGACTTAAGTGGTTACTTAAACACTAAAAGTCCTGGAGATATTGTTAATGTAAGCTATTCTAGAGACGGCGATTTAAAATCCGTTGCTATAACTTTAGTAAGAAACACAACAGCAGTTATACCATTAATTGGAGAAATTAAAAATGCAAAACCAACAGATTTAAAAAAGTATGGTGCTAAACATGGTGTTAAAATTGTAGCGCTAGATAGCAATGCTCAAATTGCAAACTATTGGAAACAAAACGGTGTAGATAAAGGTGCTATTATTACAAAAATAAACGGTATTAAAATAATTAATGTTGATGATGCGGTGAAGGCTTTTAAAAACAAAGCATCTAACGAGCCTGTTATTTTAGAACTTATAAATGCTAATGGCGAAAAAGAGAGTCATTATTTCAGGTAATACATAAAACACACCCAATTATAAGTAAAACCCTCTTTTTTTGAGGGTTTTTTTTGTTACTACCACGCAACCTTTTTTAATTATAGCATCTTAAATAAAAAACGATGATATGACCACCTTGAAACACAAACCACTACTATTATTATGTATTACCTTGCTCCTTTCCTCCTGTATTTATTTTGGAGGCAGTTCTCCTGATGATGTAGATTACATCGTAGAAAGCTACGACCCTGTCATCGTTAAGCGAGAGATTTTTAATACTTCAGTAACACTCATGCCTCCTCAAAAACAAGAGGTTATGGGTAAAATTTATGTAAAAGACAATTTTTTGTTTATAAACGAACCTAATAAAGGATTTCATATTTACGATAATACCAACCCAGAAAACCCTGTAAAACTGAAATTTTTAAAAGTTATTGGCTCTACCGATGTTTCAATTAAGGGTGATGTTTTATTTGTAAATAACTTGGTAGATTTAATTGCAATTACATTTAATAATACATTTAATGAAGTTATAGTAACAAAACGTGTAGAAGGTGTGTTTCCTGAGTTATTCTCACCAGATGGCTTTAAAGCAGATTTAGCGCCAGACGAAGTAGTTGTAGATTGGATTTTAAAAAACTAAACATACCATGAAAAAATATATCTTTATACTTATCGCATTCACAATAACATCTTGTAACGATGATATTAGCTCTAACGACGCAGCGCTTGATGTTGGTCAAGGCGGCTCTTTGGCAACATTTACCATTTTAAACGATTATTTATATACAGTAGATAATCAAAACTTAAACGTGTTTAATATCAGCACAACAAACAATCCTGTTTTAGTAAATACTGTATTTATAGGTTTTGATATCGAAACACTAATTAGCTACAAAAATGTTTTGTACATAGGCTCTAGAAACGGCATGTTTATTTATGATACTGTTAATCCTGAAGCCCCAAAACAATTAAGTGCTGTACAACATTTTACAGCATGCGACCCAGTAATTGCAAACGATACACATGCATTTGTTACATTAGATACAAGCTTAGGTTGCGGTACCGATATTAGCGCGCTACAAATTTACGATATAAAAGATCTTACAAACCCAATATTGATTTCGCAGCGCAATTTATTAGCACCAAAAGGTATGGGACTTTACGGTAAATACCTGTTTGTGTGCGACGATGAAGTTAAGATTTTTGATATCTCAGACCCTGAAAACTCTAAACTAGTACACAGCATTAACACCGCTGCGTTTGACGTTATTATAATAAATGATAAAGTTATCACAGTTGGAAATAACACCCTTAATCAATTTGCACTTAATAAAAACGACATTACAAATACAAGTTTATTAAGTACTATAAGTATCTAACAAGTTCTTTTTTTTTTGAAATATATAGATTAAAAACACGCCTTTTACCAAAGGCGTGTTTTTTTGTTAAAATAGCTTACGAAAACGTTTGAAATATGATATTTTTGTTACACTAAAAACTCACTAAACCTAAAAAAATGTCTACAGATGCAACTTATGAAAAAGAGTTAGCGTTTCAAGCAGATCGAAGAAAAGCGACTGTTGAATTTATTAAAACCGTTAGCGATTTATGGTATGATAGTGCCATAGAAGTAATTCTATTTAAAAACCAACTGATTGATAAAAATGTAAGCGAAATTTTAAACTTGCACGATTATGCTGGCAAATTTGTACAAAAGCCTATTTCAATTTTTGACTCTGTAGAAATTGCGAAAGCCATCAAACAACTTCACATTCCACCGGCCAAACTAGATATTGGTAAACTAACTTATGAATTTCATCTTGATGATAATAAATTTGATGATGCACTTCATTTTGTTGCCCATAAAATTAAAGATGCCAGCAATGGCAAAACTATAGCACCAAAAGACGTTGTTTTATATGGCTTTGGAAGAATTGGGCGTTTGGTGGCTAGAGAATTGATGGCAAAAACAGGCAAAGGCAATCAATTAAGACTAAGAGCAATTGTTACCAGAGGCACAATCACTCCCAAAATACTTCATAAAAGAGCTTCATTACTAATAAATGATTCCATACACGGTGCATTTTCAGGAACTGTTTCTGTTAATGAAAAAGATAATGCACTTATAGTAAACGGTACCACTATAAAAATGATTACCGCCAATGCGCCAGAAACCATAGACTATACAGAATATGGTATTGATAATGCATTAGTTATTGATAATACAGGCGCTTTTAGAGATAAAGAAGCCTTATCTAGACACTTGATAGCCAAAGGCGTTTCAAAAGTATTGCTTACTGCACCAGGAAAAGAAATTCCTAACATTGTACACGGTGTAAACCACCAACAGTACGACCCAGACACACTTCATATTTTTTCGGCAGCATCTTGTACAACAAATGCCATTACCCCTATTTTAAAAGCTATCGAAGATTCTTACGGTGTTAAAAGCGGCCATTTAGAAACCATTCATGCCTACACTAACGACCAGAATTTAGTGGATAATTTTCATAACAAATACCGCCGTGGTCGCGCAGCAGCACTTAATATGGTTATTACAGAAACTGGCGCAGGAAAAGCAGTGGCAAAAGCACTACCTAGTTTAGAAGATAAATTGACTTCTAACGCCATACGGGTTCCTGTACCAAACGGCTCTTTAGCCATTTTAAATTTAGAATTAGATAGAAAAACAAGCCTAAACGCCATAAATGCTACCATTAAAAAATATGCCTTAGAAGGCGATTTGGTAGAACAGATAAAATACGAACTTAATGACGAATTGGTATCTAGCGATATCGTAGGGTGTTCCGCACCATCAATTTACGATAGTAAAGCTACTATAGTTCGTAAAGATGGTAAAAACGTTATACTTTATGTGTGGTACGATAATGAGTTTGGGTATAGCCACCAAGTTATAAGGTTAGCAAAATATATTTCGAAAGTAAGACGCTTCACTTATTATTAAAACGTCCAAATATTAGTTTTTAGCGTAAATGTTACTGGATAGCCTCAAATTACCGAGGCTATTTTAACAAATAACCGTGTTTTTAAACTTTATTTTATATTTTCGTACCATTAGTTAACCTATTTAAAACTACCAAATGAATTCCTCAAAGTACCTTATTACTATAATTTGTGTATGTGTTTTTGGCATCTCGCTAGCACAAACCGCACCACAACAAGAAACATTATCATTAAATAACGGCACAATAGACAACCAATTTGAATTTGTTTTCAGAAAATCTGGAAATTTTAAAGGCACTAATGGGCAACCTTACGAAGCAGTAAAAACAGCATGGTTACTCACGTTAAGAAATCATGTTAGAGATTCATTAAAAGCCATTAAAAAAGACCTAAACGAAACGCAAGCTGTAGTAAAAACACAGGCAAACGAGATCAATCAATTAAAAGGGAATCTCACTAAAACCCAATCAGATTTAGATCAAACCAATACCGAAAAAGACAGCATGTCCTTATTTGGTTTACAAATGAGTAAAGCTGGCTACAACACCTTGCTTTGGGCAATAATTGCAGGCTTATTAGCATTTCTGTTATTCTTTATCTACAAGTTTAAAAACAGTAATACGGTAACCAAACAAGCAAAAAAGAGTCTTGCCGAAATAGAAGAAGAGTTTGATGAGCATAGAAAAACAGCGTTAGAGCGTGAACAAAAAGTAAGACGCCAGCTGCAAGACGAAATTAATAAGCAAAAAAAGTCTTAAAAAACCTTTGCTTTAAAATTAAAAGGCGCACTACTAAATTTAGCAGTGCGCCTTTTTTATGCTTTAGTAACTAAACTGCTTTAGTTACCCTTTTTGTAATCTTCTAAAAATTTAGCTAAACCAATATCAGTTAAAGGATGTTTTAATAAACCTTCAATAGAACTTAATGGCCCTGTCATCACATCCGATCCTATTTTAGCACAATCAATCACGTGCATGGTATGGCGTACAGAAGCAGATAAAATTTGTGTTTCAAAACCATAATTATCGTAAATATGGCGAATTTCAGAAATCAAATTCAAACCATCAGTAGAAATATCATCTAAACGTCCTAAAAACGGCGATACATAAGTAGCACCCGCCTTAGCTGCCAATAATGCTTGTCCTGCAGAAAACACCAAAGTTACATTGGTTTTTATCCCCTTAGTAGAAAAATATTTACATGCCTTAACACCAGCCTTAATCATAGGTAGTTTTACCACAATTTGCTCGTGTAATTCAGCCAAAGCCTCACCTTCTTTAATCATGCCTTCAACATCGGTAGAAATTACCTCAGCACTCACATCACCATCCACAATATTACAAATATCAACATAATGTTTCATAATATTATCGTGCCCAGTAATGCCCTCTTTAGCCATTAACGATGGGTTTGTAGTCACACCATCTAACACACCCATATCTTGAGCTTCTTTTATTTGGTCTAGGTTTGCAGTATCAATAAAAAATTTCATGTATTTGTAATTATATAGATTTCACTTAATTTACTTTATTTTAAATGTTTGGGCGTTTCCCTGTCGGGTCGGGCTATCCGCTATATCTTTTGTTTTTGTAATTTCCTCACAGGCAGAAAACCTTAATAAAATAGTGGCATGGTTGTAAAATATAAACAACGCAATACCTAAAAACAAAAGGATGCCGCTACTATCCCTAACGCAGCGAATTTACAATATTAAGGCTGTTACTATGTTACCTTTTTATAAAATCTATCAACAAGTTGCTAAAAGTTTTCGCAGCAGGCGAGTAAAAGAAAAGAATACCCTAATTCACTGTTAAAATATAAGTTCTAGAAGTGCTTTCTTCGCAAAGGCCATCACAATCATTCAAATCGTTTTCACAATAGTCATCAATTTGTGCTACACTTAAATGAATTGTAAATCTGTAACGCCCACGCTCTCTAGGTATGCCTTCTATAAATACATCTCTAAAATCAAAAAATACCTCTATACCATTTGGTAAATCGCCAGTTAAATAATAATCGTAATAGTAAGCGTCATCTCTATGCTCATTTTGTATTTGTGCAGTTAACTTATCAAAATATGTTTGATTAAACCTAGCGGTATTTAAACGCTTATCGGTTATTACAGGTTTTCTATTTATAACACATTCTAAAATATCTTGACAGCCGGTTACAATAAAGAACAAGGCGAAAACTGAGGGAATAATGGTTTTTTTATACATAGGGTTACTTTTGTGCTAGCAAATCACAAATAGTATACCAAAGCTTATAACTTGTAATGATTCATCAATAGCTTTTCATAAACCCTATCAGGAAGTATGCGTTTTAATACAATAGAAAACTTTTGCATAAACGCTCCTACTTTATAATGAATTTTTGGGTTTTTAGTCATTATAATGTTATGTACAGCCTTGGCCATCACATCTGGATTGCCACCAGCATCAACATGGGTATTCATTAATTCTAAAGACTTACTGTAACTACTATTGTAGGGCGATTTATCTAACAACGGTGCGTGGTAACGGCCTGCGGCTATATTGGTTGCAAAATCACCTGGAGCCACATTGGTCATGTCTATATTAAATGGCTTAAGTTCCATTCTAAATGCTTCTGTAATTAACTCTAATGCACCTTTACTAGCACTATAAACACCACGATAAGGCAAGCCCATATATCCTGCAATTGAAGTGATGTTTATAATTAAACCCGATTGCTGCTTTCGCATTTGCGGTAACACCGATTTTATAACCTTTATAGGACCAAAAAAGTTAGTGTCAAAATTGGCTTTAATTTCTGCCTCAGGAATTTCCTCAATAGGCCCCGTAATTCCAGCACCGGCATTGTTTATAAGTACATCTAAACGTTGTTCTTGCTTCAACACGTCAGCTACAGCATTTGTAATAGAATCTAAATCTTTAACATCTAAGGCAAGCAAGGGAAATACACTATTGGTATAGGCGTTTGGATTTCTACTTGTACCGTACACCTTAAATCCTTTACCATGAAGATACGCTCCAATAGATTTACCAATTCCTGAAGATCCGCCAGTTATTAAAACGACTTTAGACATGCTTTTTAGAATTTTTTGCGTTTAAAAATACAATAATAATTTTTTGAAGATGCCCACCTTTGTGGGGAATGCTTTGCGAAACAAAAAATCTTGATACATTAGTGTTTTCAAGATTTAAATGTAGTGTACAAAAAAAGGCAAGCTACCTACATCACACTGCTACAACCGTATACCTTTGCTGCGTTCCCGCCCTGGAGGATTCAACAGGAGCTAGTTGTGTAGGACTTGCCGGCTGCAAAGATACAATCTTTTAAAATTTTCACAATGATTTTTTAAACCGATTTTTAATAAATATATTCGACCAAAATTACATGTACCAATGAAAATCTATAAATTACTCACTGTCATATCTTTATTATTAACAATAGTGTCTTGTGGCTCTAACTCTAACCCCAAAAAAAATGTTTTTAGGGTAACAACCAATGCTACAAAGGGTAATATTTCTATAGATAAAACACTAAACCTAAATATAGAAAATATTAAAAATCATACTGTAGACTCTGTAGTTTATAAGCTTAATAATACATTAGTATCAGCTACCGTCAACTTAAAAAACCACGTGTTGGGAAAACACCCTATTGAAGCCAAAGTGTACTATAATGGTGGCGAAACCGAGGTTGTAAACTCATCTGTTACCATTTTAAATAATAAAACACCAAAAATACTTGGTGAAAAAAATTATAAAATTATTAATGAATATCCGCACGACATTACATCTTACACCCAAGGCTTAGAGTTTTACAAGGGCAAACTTTACGAGAGTACAGGACAAAACGGCGAATCTAAATTAAGACAGGTAAATTATAAAACTGGAGCGGTTGAAAAAAATATAGATTTAGCAGACGCTTATTTTGGTGAAGGCATAACGGTATTAAACGATAAAATTTACATGCTTACTTGGAAAGCCAAAATAGGATTTGTATATGATGTAAATACCTTTAAAAAAGAAAGTAATTTTAGCTACGGAGAAAGTAAAGAAGGTTGGGGTTTAACCCATAACGCTACACATATCTACAAAAGTGATGGCACTGAAAATATTTGGTTACTAAACCCAGAAACTTTAATTGAAGAAAGCAAAATACAGGTATATACCAACAAAGGTAAAATTAGCCAGATTAATGAAATGGAATGGATTAATGGTAAAATATACGCCAACCGTTACCAACGTAATGGTGTTGCCATTATAAATCCAAAAAACGGCGCAGTAGAAGGTGTTATAGATTTTACGTCGCTAAGAAATAAAGTAACTCAACACGATAAATTAGATGTTTTAAACGGTATTGCTTTTAACCCAGAGACTAACACTATTTTTGTAACGGGTAAGCGATGGGATAAATTATTTGAAATCGAGATAATTGAATAAAAAAAAAGACCGCTTCATTTGAGGTCTTTTTTTTTAACTTACATTAATAATAGTCTTAAAATTTAACCGATACTTTTCCTCTTAAAAAGAAAGGCACGCCAGGTGTAAAATGAATCTCCTCAATAGGTTCTGTCTCGTTCATCAATCTACTTTCGGTAGCAAATTGGGTTTCGTTCCAATCTACATCAAATAAATTTTCAACTATCAAACCAAAGGTCCAATTCTTATAATTATAATTAAGGTTTAAATCTGTAACAAAATAGCCTTCGGCCACAATAGAATTATCTTCATTAGCAGGACGATCTTTAATGTAACGATAGCTTATGCCTCCAGAAAAATTCCCCAAATTATTCGCTGTAAATCCTCCTGCCGAGGTTAAATCTGGAGCTAAGGGTATAAAATCTTGTCCGTTTGGCTCTTCTGTACTTCTTGCATAAGTGTAATTTACATCGGTATTAAAATAGAGCCAATCTGCTATTTGATATCTCAAACCAAAATCTACACCATAGCGCGCAGTTTTTCCGCTAGGTTCTAAAATAGCTGCATCACCAACATACACAAATTCTTGTTGTAAAAACAAGGACCACAAAGCTGCATTAATCACCAGTTTATCTGTTGGTTTTAATATCGTTCCTAAATCTGTACTTACAGCTGTTGGTAAAATTTGTTCACCGCTTTGTGCTGTTACAACTCGTGTATCATTAGAGTGATAGCCTAAACCTGTCTTTAAAAAATATTGGGCTTTTGGAGATGACGAGTATATAAAGTTTAATTTTGGGCTTAATAGTACTTTATCTTCGCTCCTACTATCATAAGTTTCAGATAATAAATCTTCATAATCAAACGTAAAATAATCTAAACGTAGCCCTGGATTAAACGTCCACTTTTTAAATTTATAATTAAGATCTGCAAATGAAAACGCATTAAGCTCATCTACATTACCAAAGGCTAAACGTTCTAACAACTCCTTTCTGTTTTTTGTTCTAGATAATTGTACATCGTTCACATCATCATAACGAAACCCAATACCTACACGATATTTTAGTTGCTGGTCGTGATCCTCTAAATGAAAAGATTCTTCAAAAACACTTTTTGCTCCAATAATTGTGCGCTCTTCAAACTGACGTATTTGATCTGCATTTACAGGATCTTCTAAAAAAAATGTAAAGTTTGAAAACAACTCAAAATCGTAGTTGGTAACATATGCTGAAGATGAAATACTTGCGTGTTCATCTAAATGTTTTATATGGTTTATCCAAATATTGGTTCTACTAGTATTACCACCTTCAGTATCGTCAATGGCACCAAATCTACCAATTAAACCTTGGTCTACAGCTCTTTGTGGTATTTGTCCTGAAGCATCCCACTTACTTTGAAAATGCGAAAGCGACAAGTTAAATTCTTGATCTTTATAATTATTATAATTATAACGCCCCATAATATTCAAACGATTAAAATTTTGAGGAGAATCAAAAACCCCATCTGTTACATTCATTTCACTAGCTACATAGGCGTTACTATTTTCACCATCCCATATTTTAAGCATGCTCATGGCGCGTATTGTATTAAACTGGCCAGCTTCAACAGAAATACTATTTTTATCTATTGTTTTTTTTGTTTTAATATCTACATATCCAGCAGTATTAAAATTACCTTTATCTGCGTAGTAAGACCCTTTTCCGAAATCTAAATTTTCAATAGTTTCTGGTATTATAAAATGCATATCGGCATACCCTTGCCCATGAGCGTGCGATACCATATTTACAGGCATACCATCAACATCAATAGCAATATCAGTACCATGATCGATATCAAAACCTCTTAAAAAAATCTGTTCTGCTTTACCACCACCAGCATGTTGACCGATGATTAATCCTGGTATTTTTCTTAGGATGTCCTGTGAGGATTTTACAGGACTTGTTTTTAAATCTACATCAACAAAGCTACTCAACACATTTACTTTAGAAACAATTAAAACTTGATCTAAGGATGCAGATGATATTTCCATAATAACTTTAATAGTGCTGTCTAGATGGGATGCATCAATAGTTAACTCATAATTTTTATAACCTAACTGATAAAAGTATATAATATCACCTACCGATATGTCATCAATCTCAAAGTAACCCGATACATTCGTATAGGTATATGCACCAGAACTTTTGTTGTAAACTCCAACACCTTGTATTGGTTTTTCATTGTCTTCTGAAATTACTGTACCATTAAGTTCGTGTGCAGTTGTAATGGATATCCCGAATACACATAATAGTATTATCAATGTATTTTTAATCATAAGAAATACTTTTAACTAAATTTCTGCTCAAACAACTCAAACAGTGATTTAAATTTTGGCTTGAGATATTATATTTTGTTTGTGCTAATATAATTATGCTTACGAGCTTTTTGTTTAAGTAGTTTTTATTTATTTCAATTTTTCAAATAGGTAAATTCAAAATTAATACCTCTGCAACAATCAGTAATTTGTTTTTCAGCTACTTATAATTAGTATTAACAGAAAAATTAATTTGAATCAAATTCTTTAAATCTAACATATCCAAATGCAAGCAAGGTTAATAATTAAACAACTACTTACTTCATTAAAGTGAACAAAAAACTAACATTTATGATATTAGTGCAGTATTAATTAACACAACAACCCTTCTTTTTACATTGGCAATACGCACTATTATAAGCGTGTAAAAATATTAAACTCAATGCTGGGAAATAAATAAAGTGCTCTGGTATATATAACCATTTCGAATTTTCATTACTAATAAAAAATAAGAGTAAAAACCAGTTTACCCACAGCGCTATTTTCATCCACTTTTTTGTAGTATTTGTTACTGTTCTATATATAGCAACAGCCGAAATAACCAGAAAAATAAAATCGATACTAGACCACCACATCGGCTTTAAATCGCAACAGTGCGAAATACGCGTTTGAGTTACAAACAAAAAAGGTGTGGCAAGACAATGTAGCAAGCAAAAACCACTAGATAGCACTCCTATGGTATCAGATTTAGTGAAAGAAAATATCATATTAAATACAAATGCAACTAAGTTGCAATAATACTATCCTTTTTTTTATAATGCAACAAAGTTGCATTATATTTGTATCATGGGCATTACAAGACAAACCAAACAAGTTAAAACGTTAATTGGTATTTTCGATGACAATAAAAAAGCTATTTCTGTTGTAGAATTGGTTAAATTATTAGAATTACAAATGAACAAAACTACTGTTTACCGTATCTTAGATAAACTTAAAGACGATGGTATTATACATTCCTTTATTGGAAAAAGTGGACTTAAATGGTATGCGAAATGTCATAATTGTTCTCATGATACTCATAATGATGTTCATCCACATTTTCAATGCAAAACTTGTGGAGCAGTAGAATGTTTATCAGTAAGTTTTACGCTACCTTCAATAAAAAATTACAAAATAGATTCTGCCAGCTTGTTTATACAAGGCCAATGTAGTAGTTGTACTCAGTAAAGTTCATGTTATTACTTCCCAATACAAAAATTAGCAAAAATGTTTCCAAGCAAATCATCATTGGTAATCTCTCCTGTTATTTCACCAAAGTGATATAAAGCCTGACGAATATCTATCGCTAACAAATCTCCAGATAAACCAGAATCCAAACCTTGTTTTACTTTGTTTACCTCTTCAAAAGCTTTTAATAACGCATCGTAGTGTCGTGAATTGGTTACGATAGTATCATTATTTCTTAGAGCTCCTGTATTAACAAATGATACTAATTTATCCTTAAGATGCTCTACACCAGTGCCCGTTTTTGCCGACAATAATTCTATGTCTTTAATTTTAGATGTTAAAGTTTTTTTTGCGTTATCAGATAACGTATCCACTTTATTAGCGATAACAAGAAGTGGTTTTAACGGATATTTATTTTTAATCTTTTCTATTTCTATTTGAATCAACTTTAGGTTTTCAGTTGCATTTGAACTATCAAATAAATAAACAACAACTTGGGCTTGGTCTATTTTCTCAAAAGTTTTTTTAATACCAATACGTTCTACAACATCTTTGGTTTCTCGAATACCCGCAGTATCAATAAATCTAAAGCCTATGCCGCCTATGGCTATTTCGTCCTCAATCGTATCGCGCGTTGTACCCGCAATTTCTGAAACTATAGCGCGCTCTTCATTCAACAGTGCATTTAAAAGAGTAGATTTCCCAACATTTGGTTCGCCAACGATAGCCACAGGAATACCATTTTTAATAACATTTCCCACTGCAAAAGAATCTATCAATCGTTTTAATACAAA
This sequence comes from uncultured Flavobacteriaceae bacterium, assembly GCA_937923515.1. Taxonomy (GTDB): domain Bacteria; phylum Bacteroidota; class Bacteroidia; order Flavobacteriales; family Flavobacteriaceae; genus Jejuia. The sequence goes on along the minus strand of CALDUF010000004.1, from coordinate 23,284 downwards.
AGTGATGCGGTTAACTAAATCTTTAAATTGTGTTCTATCTGCAAATTCCACATCTTCTTCTGCAAAATCTAGCTCCAACTCAATAAGAGATGCAAAATTTAAAAGTTCTTCACGAAGTTTAGCAATTTCAGAAGAAAACCCACCGCGCATTTGTTGCATTGCTATTTGGTGAGACGCTTCATTATCACTAGAAATCAAATCTGCAACAGCTTCTGCCTGAGACAAATCTAACTTTGCATTTAAAAATGCGCGTAAGGTAAATTCTCCAGCCGTAGCCATCCTGCACCCTTTTCGTAAAAATATTTGTATAATTTCCTGTTGGATGTATTGAGAGCCATGACATGATATTTCAACAACATCTTCACCCGTGTAAGAATTTGGGTTTTTAAAAACAGATACCAAAACTTCATCTAAAGTAATAGCACCATTAATAATATGTCCAAGATGAATGGTATGTGTAGGTTGTTTACGCAACACTTTTCCAGAAACCGATTTAAACTGTTTTTCTACAATAGAAATCGCATCTTCTCCAGACAACCTAATTACAGCAATGGCTCCTGCTCCTGCTGGTGTTGCTAAAGCTACAATAGTATCTTTTAATATCATTTTGCAAAAATAACTAATTTGAAATAGCTTTTTTAAGCCTTCTTAAAATCTATTTTTCAAAATAATTGGAAATTTTAACACTTTTTGCATTCTCAAATTATTAATAAAACCCCCTGTCTATTCTTAATAATTTTAATAATAAGTCTGCAAGTAACACACTTTTACTATTCTTTTTCAATTTTTATAAAAAAACTATAAAAATATGATTTTTAGGTATTTAACTTTTAATTGTTATGCATGCATAGTACTTTTACATCTGTAAATACATGTATTAAAAGCAGAAACTTGTGACCAAATTTTATGTAATGTGTCATACAAATAACTTAAAGAAATTGACAGATTAAATTTTAACCCATCTAGCGCAACTAGAATAAAATTGCAAACAAATGAAAATAATTGAATCTGATTTATCAAATCAAATCGTTGCTTTCGTACAAAATAAACTTGGCAACATATTTTTTTTCAATCACATTGCTGTAATTGAACTTAATGAAGGCATACATTTTAACATTAAAAATGCTCCAGTAATTCTCAACGAATTAAAAGCCTATTTTGGAGAAATTAGGCCCTTTGGTGTCGTTGCTAACAGAATAAACTCTTATTCTGTAGATTTATTAGACACTGCCAAATACAAAGCAACTTTAAAAAATTTAAAATCTTATGGCGTAGTAGGTCATGATGCAGCATCTAAAATGAATGCAACTATAGAAAGTAGTTTCTGCGAAGCAGAAAAAGTAGACCACGATACTATTTACGATGCCATTAATAACGTTTATAATACTGTAAAAAAAAGTAAACTATTCTCGTTAAATTAATTTAAAAATACAATCCCTGAGTAACTGTAATACACCAGTTGTATTACAAAATGAAAAGCTGAACTTTAATACGTTCAGCTTTCTAATTTTATTAAGTACAGTATGTTTATTTTACTAAATAAATACCATTTGGCTTAATCTCAATTTGTCGTTGTTTATATAAAGTACCAACCGCCTTTTTAAAACTTTTTTTACTCATTTCTAGTTGTGCCTTTATGGCCTCAGGATTAGATTTATCGGTTAAATTTAAAACCCCATCATTATCTTCCAATTCTCGTAAAATGCGCTGCGCATTAGGCTCTATATTTCTAAACCCTATTTTTTCTAAAGAAATATCCAACTTATTACCAGGTCGTATCTTTTTTACAACACCCTGTAACCTATCACCAACACTTATATCTTTAAATATATTGTCTTTATAGATTAGGCCAGTATGTTTTTTATTTACAATAACATTCCATCCAATATCAGAAGGGTGAGACGCAATTAAATCTACCTCCTCAAACTGATCTACCGTTAAATCCCTATTATCTAAAAATCTATTTGTTTTGCTAGATGCCACCAAACGCTCCGTTTTTTCATCAAGGTAACAATGCACCAAATACCAACCACCAGGTTTCATTTTAAAAGCCTGTTCCTTAAACGGACAAAACAACTCCTTCACCAAACCCCAATCTAAAAAAGCACCAAAATCTGTAACTTGGTTACATCGCAACAGCGCAAATTCACCCTTTTTAATATACGGCATGTCGGTAGTGGCAACAAGGCGCTCCTCGTTATCCAAATACACAAAAACATCAATTTTATCCCAAATTTTAAACGCTTCTGGCACATATCTATTGGGCAATAATACTTCTTCATCTTCAGCATCAATTAAATAGATGCCATGGTCAGTCTCTCTAAGTATTTCTAAGGTATTTATCTCTCCTAATTTCATAGTAAGCAAAGGTAACACTTTATTATTTTGGCGCAACCCTAAAGGGTCGGGCTTTCATTACTCAATCCCTCCTACGTCGGGGATTTTAAACATGCCATTCAATCCCTTGCGCAACCACCTGCTAGCATCCGTTACTTACATATGGTTTTAGTTTTTCAGCAACTTACAGCACAAAAAAAAGCGCTACAAAAATGTAACGCTTAGTAATTTATATAAATAGAATTCTAGTAAATAGACTCCTTACCAAAGTGCTTAGTTAACATATAATATACTACAGCTCTGTACTTATTACGATTAGATTTTCCGTAAGTTTCAATTACAGATGCAATTGCCTCATCTAATTTAGGGCCATCACTAAGTCCTAATTTTTTAATTAAAAAGTTATTTTTTACAGTAGCCAACTCCTTAGCATCTGATCCTGAAACCGTTGCAGCATCAGCATTATAAATAGATGGTCCGCAACCAATAGTAACTTTCTTTAATAAATCCATATCTGGGTTTATACCACATTTGTCTTTTAAATCAGATGCATACTTTGTAATAAGTTCGTCACGTTTACTCATGATAAATTTGTTTTTTTAAGGTTAATATTAAGTTTAAATATACTCAATTTTTAGACACGTTATCTTATGGTAAGTCACATAAACTTTACTTAATGTAATTAAAATACTCTAAAAGTATCTCGTCGTTACGTTTTGGTGGTGTAAAAACCTCTAAAATCTTAGGTTTATCAGAAGGATTATAGAACTCTAGCAATGCAAGCTTTAAGGCTTCATTATCTGAAACAGAAACATAATCAAAATTAAACATATCACATAAATGCTGTGCAGTTAAGTTGTGGCGCGTTTCAAAATAGGTATCAAAGTTCTCTGTATTTTTATGTCCTGGTAAAATTCTAAAAATTCCACCACCTTCATTATTAATTATAATAATTCTAAAAGAGTTAGGTATATAATTATTCCACAAGGCATTACTATCGTAAAAAAAGCTTAAATCGCCAGTAATAAATGTAGTAGCTTTTGTATTAATAGAGGCGCAACCTATAGCTGTAGATGTGCTACCATCAATACCGCTAGTACCTCTATTACAATATATTTCAACCGTTTTATTAATATCAAATAATTGGGTATACCTAATGGCAGAACTGTTGCCTACTTGTAATATGGTATGGTTTGGTATAGCTTCTACAACCCCAGCAAATGCTTTAAAATCGCTAAACGGAATATCGTTAATATACTGCTCATGCTTTTGTAAACGGTGCTTTTTTATTTTTTGCCAAAACGTTCTAAAATCACTTTTTTTGTAATGCGTTAATTTTGGCAAAAAGCTTTCAAAAAACGCTTGTGGCGTAACTTCAATATGTTTTGTTAAGCTAAAAAAGGTATCATTAGCTTTCTTTTCATCAATATGCCAATGTGCTTTTGGCTTAAATTTTCTAAGTAATGCCTTAATTTTTTTAGACACTACTAAGCCACCAAACGTTAGTAAAATATCTGGCTGTAAGCCCTTAAGTTCCTCTTCTGTTAACGGCGCAATTATTTGGTCTATACTTGGAAAAAAACTTTTATGATGTAAGTTTGATGTGGTTTCAGTAAATACAATCACACTATCGTCGTGTGCTAATTCTTCAAACCATTTCGCATCAATTTCGTTGGGATGATTTACACCTACCAAAATCAGTTTCTTAGATGCAGCACTCCAGTCATCCACACAAGCTTTCAGTTCATGCGCTTCAATCGTGTTTTTATGATATTTGATTTCTCTATGTTTTGGCGTTACCGATAAGGCATCAACCGTTTCATAAAGCGGTTCATCAAAAGGTATATTTATATGAACAGGCCCCTGTTTTAAAGCTGCTACATTAAGTGCCATATTAATTTCCTGCTCGTTATATTCTTGAATATCTTTTTGTAAACCCAAAAATCGTTCAAGTTTATTTTCTAAATTCTTTAGTATAGGCAATTCATTATCACTTGGTATATGCTTTTCATCTTTTATATCTAGCTTTAAGTTTGCAGCATATAATATGTGGTTTTCATAAACATTTTTTTGATTGATGGTTTGCCCATCTCCTATACCAATTAAATGTTTAGGTCTGTCTGCCGATAATACTACCAATGGAATATCACTGTAAAACGCCTCGGCAACCGCAGGATAATAATTTAATAAAGCACTACCCGATGTACACACCAAAGCTGTTGGTGCTTTAAGCTGTTGTGCAATACCCATGGCAAAAAATGCAGCACAACGTTCGTCTACAATACTGTAGCATGTAAAAAAATCATCGTTTGTAAAGCCTATGGTTAACGGCGCACTTCGGCTACCAGGAGAAATAATAATGTGTTTAATATGTTGCGCCTTGCACAATTGAATCACGGTTTGTGCTAGCGGAATTTTAGGATATATCATTTAGCATAATCTTATTGCAAAAATAACGAAATGCTAAACAAAAGTATTTACCTATAACACCTTTTTAACCACCTGAGACTTAGATACAGTTTCTGCCCACTCGCTTTCAGGATGTGATGTTGCTGTAATACCACCGCCAACATACAGTAGTGCTGTACCGTCCTTTATTTGCATACAACGCAGGTTTACATACAGTTGCGTACTTTTTTTAGCCATAGCATATGCTCTATTCTCTATATTACGATGCCCTGTTCTGGGTTTTGCCTTTATATTAAAATTAAGTTCTCCTAAAAACCCTGTATAAAACGCTCTATCATAATTTTCGTGCTTCAAAATAAATGCTTTTGCTTTATCCTTTGGTAAACCACAAACCGCTGGTGTAGGATGCAAATTATGGAGCAACGTTTTTAAATTAAGCGCTTGTAAGTTAATGTTACCTTTTATTAACGTACGTAAATGCAATAAATTTCCAGCTTTTACAGTCTCCACGCCTGATACTTTAACGTCAGCAACCGTTGGTGCTATACTATCTAAAATAAAATCAGTAACATATTGTTGCTCTTGAAGTTCCTTATCTTGCCATTCTACATTTAGTGTTCCTAAATAATCTTGTGTGCCAGCTAAAGCCATAATAGAAAAATGGCGTCCTTCTATTTTCAATAAAGTTTCTGGGGTGGCGCCTAACCATAAACCAACTTTAGGATGGTACCAACAGTACGCAAATGCCGAACTATAGGACGCTACTAAATTTTTAAATATTAAAAATATATCGGTACCACTATACGTTATTTCTTCTTTACGAGACAGTACAACTTTTTGTAAATTTCCTTTTTTAATTTCTGAGATACCCTTGTCAACCAAATTGATATGAAACGCCTTATCAGTATTTAAAACGTCCCCTAAAACAGAAGCTTCTGTATCAATTGCTATATCAGAATAGCTATTTGATACTTGGCTAGATGCTGCTAAAGGAATAATTATGGTATCATCCCTATCATCAAAAGGTGAAAACACAAAACCTTCTTCTTCAAAGTTATCAGTAATATAAACGGTATCATCATTCTGCAGTATCGCTTTAATTTCTAAAGTATTGGGCTTCCTATAAACAACAAAGGGTAAATGCTTAGAATATTGTATTTCTAATTGATTAAAAAGTTCCTGCAAAGCTTTATTTTTTTCTAGGTAGTGAAATTGTAGTGAGTTTACAAAGCGAAATCAAATTATCATCATCGTCGGTTACTTTTATTTCAAATAATTGTGTAGTTCTGCCTTTATGTATAAAAGTTGCTTTTGCATAAACATAACCTTGTGTAACACTTTTTAGGTGATTTGCACTAATTTCTATACCTCTAACAAAAACCTCTTTTCTATTCAAAAACAATTCTGCTGCAAAACTACCCGTAGTTTCTGCTAAAGCAACTGTAGCACCACCATGAAGTACACCATCTGGTTGGTATACTCTGCTATTAACTGGCATTCTACCTATAACAAAATCATCACCAACATCTACCATTTCTATTGCTAATGTTTCCATTAGTGTATTCTTGGTGATTGCATTGGCGCGCTTTAGCAGGTCTTCTTTAGATAATTGCATAGAAATCTTTGTATTTTTAAACCATGTAAAAATACGAAATGCAAGAGATTATATTAGAAAATACAAGAGTGAAATTATCTCCACTTACATTAGAGAATTACCATTACTTAGAAGCTGTAGCGCGTACGCCTAAATTGGTACAATATTCGCCCACAAAAATTGATACTCCAGAGGATTTAAAGGCGTATACAGAAACAGCATTGCAGCAAAAAAATAACGCTACAGCCATTCCTTTTATTATTTGGGATAAGGCAACAAACACATATGCTGGCGCAACGCGTTATATGAATATTAATTGGCAACACCGTGTTTTAGAAATTGGTGCTACATGGATAGGTAGAAATTTTCAAGGTACAGGATTAAATATGCATATGAAGTTTTTAATGTTGCAACACACTTTTGAAGTTATGCCTATGGATAAAGTTGAATTTCGTGTGGACGAACGTAATATTGCTTCTAGAAAAGCTGTTGAAAAAATAGGAGGCAAACTTGAAGGCATCTTACGTAAAAATGTCATACTTAATGACGGTTTTATACGAAACACTTGCTGTTATGGTATTTTAAAAGACGAATGGAAAATTTTTAAACCACTTTTTCCATTGCCAAAAGATGCGTAATTGTTTCGTTTTTATCTTTTAGTGGGAGAATATGTATTTCGCAATTATAAGTATCTCCGTTTTTGCGATAGTTTACCAATGTTTCTTTTACTTCAACACCACGCTTTAAATGAGATTTTATGTTACGTACACCTGCTTTAGAGGTTGCTTCGCCTTGTAAAAATTTTGGCATTCTACCTTTAGCAAATTTTGCTGGATAGCCTGTCATCCTAGTGAAACCCTTATTTACCCATTGAATTTCTTGATTATAATTGGTTAATACCAATGCATCGTAATCTCTATGCTTTAAAAGCGATTCTGTATCTATTAGCCAGTTAAATTGGTCTTCAAAGTTTTTTAAGACACTTATTTCTAACTCTTTGTTAAAATTTATGGCTTGTTCAGCTAAATAAGTGGCGTAAATATCCCAACTTAATAATGGTCCTCTTTTTAATTTAAATGTTTTCATTTTGTTATAATTTTATTCGAAATAAAAAGAAGCAAGCACGTACAGACTACAAAATAGCCTAAAAAGAAAGGTATACATAACTGACTTAGCTTTTTTATCGCGAAAGCATTATCATTTTTTAAGGATAGTATCTGGCTTATAGTTATAATAACTAATTACAGTTGCGCGACAGCTCATGATTTTAACATGATTCCTAATTGCTTAGCAATAAGCTAAACCCTAAAATGCAAAGGTATTGAATTAAAAATTAATGCTATTGTATATCAATTTTAATTAAATTTTACCTTATAGGCTACAACACGATTATTAAAAAAAGTTGGTACTAGTAAGGTTTGCGTAGTTGGTATGTATGCAATATCTGCAGCATTACTATTTTTTGCTCTTGTATCTAAGAGTTGGGTTTTACTCCAGTTTTCACTATTAATATAAAACAGCTCACCTTTCCAGCTAGAAACTATAAAATCGTTATTTTCTAATCTTACAATACCATCGCCTAACCCAATATCTGTAGTTAAAGTTTTAAACGTATTGTTGGTTTCGTTATACACTCCAAAGTTATGTGTGGCAAATGTGGCATAATAAATACCTTCTTTTTGATGTAGCAACCCATTTAAGCGCCCTAAGCTATCTTGAGCAATTTGAGTAATTTCATTATTTGCAAGCTTATAAATCGCATCAGAGTTTGAACCCGAAATGTACACAGCCTCTTTTGATGTAGTAATATCGTTTACATGTGGCGTGCCACTTACTTGATACTTGTGAGTTATCTCACCCGTAACCATATCTATTTCAACAACATTGTCTATATCATTTACATAAAGTTTTCCATTTAAAATACCCATTCCTTTTGGGCCACTTAACCCCTCAACCCATTTTAAATTAGTAATCTCTCCTTTAGTATTTAGAGTAGAAATAAATCCGTTATTATCTTTACTCCAGGGAGCGTTGTTTACGTTTGCGACATAAATAGTTTGAGAGGCATCATCAAATATTACAGCTTCGCAGGTTGTAAGTAATGAGTCTGTTTCCCATAAAAACTCTAAAGACGGGGTTGCTTTTTCAACAACAAGAGTTGCTTTATGTTGCTTTTTACGTTCCTCACAAGATGATGTGATTGAAAAAAGTAGTAATGCAAAAAATAATAGTTTAAATATCTTCATAGTTAAAGTTATTTACGTTGTACTTAGAAATTTAATATAATAAATTTACGTATAATATTTAGCATTGGTGCGTTACTTTACTTTGAAGTATACTAATGTAAACGCATAAACTCTAATCGCACTCAAAACATTTTGCCAAATGCTCAGGCAAATTAATATCCTCTGAACCTACAACTGGTTCGTCTAGCATCCCAAGTTCGTCTATTATACGTTTAAAATTTTGTGCATATACAATTAAATTGTCTCGCCTACTTTTAATTTTTTCTGAAATTTCTTCTTGATGCAATTTTGAAATTGATGTTGGCCAAACGCGAAATGCCGCATCAATTTTTTCATCAGTTAGTTGTTTTTGAATTTGTTTTGCCTGCGCTACGAATAACGAAGCCTCTGTATTTATTAAAAAATACCTGTCAATATTATAAACCAATCCTGTAAAGAATTCTATGTCCTTTTCAAAAGGCCTCAACTCTGGGGTGATATATTTGCTTGATGCCAAAAGTGGTATGAGTCCATCAATATTAAAAAACGCATTATCCCTGTCTCCTGCAAGCGGGTGCGCTACGTAATTACTATCTTTCTGTTCTATAATCCAGCCCCATTGTTTACCGTGTCTATCCCAATCACCTATTACCATATCAAACAGTCTTACTTTTATAAATTCTGCTTTATTTATGCATACTCTATCCCCGTGTTTTGCCTTCAATTCTTGCAAATCGTCAGTATCCATAATTTCAAGAACGTTACTGTAACTCGTCCAATTGGTTTTACCTTCAGTTTCATATTCTAACAGAAATAATCGATTTCCATATTTGGAATTATAATCTCCCAAAATTGGTTGTTTAGGTAAAAAATATGCATTTGGATTTGTATGTAGCACCTGTATTGCATCTGCAAGTTTAGCTGCCAACAATGCGCCGTAAGGGTGTTGCGATGAAATACCATCAACAACTATATTCTCTAAACCTAAAACTTTTAGTGCATCAGGAATTAATGGTTTTGGATTTTTATTTATACTTCTCATCGAATATATTATCCCATTTTTATCCTGTATATCTAAAGAGTGGGTTTGTTTACCACCACCTGTTTCAAGAATTTTTACACCTCCGTAAAGCGTATCTAAAAATAAAATAGGAAATTTTACCGGTGTAGACCAAGCCTTCCTATATTGCTCTCCTTGTATCAGGTTTTTTACCGCATTACTTTTGTATAAATCGTTAGGAATAATAAGTACAGAATCGTGTTTTTTAAAGTCCACACTATCCATAGCCTTTCCATTTAGTAAGCTACAGGTATCAAACTTTTTTAATGTGGTATGCGTAGACCAATACACTAAAACTAAGCAAACTATTAATATCACAAAAATAGCCCATAATGCTTTTTTCATATTTAAAATTCTATCTTTCTTTAAAGATACAGTGTTTTAAAATTTGATTTTAGTTTTAATGAATAAAATAATATCTGGATATGATTTTATTAATGACTTTTGGCACGTTTTGTATATTTTATTAAAATTCTGGCTGTCGCAGTATTACTCATTTATATTTTACATGAGAAGCAATACATATTACAATTGTAAAAAAATAGAATAATAAGTTTTACCTCAACTTATTGATGTTAATTAAATGTATTACACAAATTAAATTATACACGCACAATTTTAGCGCCAATGGCACGTAAACGTTCATCTATATTTTCGTAACCACGATCAATCTGCTCAATATTTTGAATGGTTGAAGTGCCTTTTGCAGATAATGCCGCAATTAATAACGAAACTCCTGCTCTAATATCAGGAGACGTCATGGTTGTAGCTTTTAAAGTTGATTTAAAATCATGACCAATTACCGTAGCGCGATGCGGATCACAAAGTATAATTTTAGCCCCCATATCAATTAGTTTATCAACAAAAAACAAACGACTCTCAAACATTTTTTGGTGTATTAACACGCTGCCTCTAGCTTGTGTAGCCACTACCAGAATAATACTCAATAAATCGGGGGTAAATCCTGGCCATGGTGCATCTGATATGGTAAGAATAGAACCATCTATAAAATTTTGAATTTCGTAGCCATCAGTATGTGCAGGAATATGAATATCGTCACCTTGCTTTTCAACAGTAATACCTAATTTTCTAAACACATTTGGTATAACGCCTAAATCGTTCCAGCTTACATTTTTTATGGTAAGTTCGCTTTTAGTCATAGCAGCTAAACCAATCCAACTGCCAATTTCTATCATATCAGGAAGCATCTTGTGCTCTGTACCACCTAAGTTTTCTACACCATCAATAATTAACATGTTAGAACCTACGCCACTAATTTTGGCACCCATTCTATTTAACATCTTACATAATTGCTGTAAGTAAGGTTCGCAAGCAGCATTGTATATGGTGGTTTGCCCTTCAGCTAAAACCGCAGCCATTACAATATTTGCAGTACCAGTTACTGATGCTTCTTCAAGCAACATATAAGTACCTTTTAGTTTTTTAGCTTCAACACCATAAAACTGATCCTCTTTACTGTAACCAAATTTTGCGCCTAATTTTATTAAACCTTCAAAATGTGTATCTAAACGGCGACGCCCAATTTTATCACCACCTGGTTTAGGAATATAACCTCTACCAAAACGTGCTAATAAAGGTCCTACAATCATTATAGAACCGCGTAAACCACGGCCATCAATTTTAAATTGATCAGATTCTAAATAATTTAAATCAACATTATCCGCTTGAAATGTATATGTACCTTTTGCTTGTTTTTCTACCTTAACACCAAGTTTTTTCAATAAACTTATTAGTTTATTAACATCTATAATATCTGGAATATTGGTAATGGTAACTTTCTCTGGTGTGAGCAAAACTGCGCATAGAATTTGAAGTGCTTCATTCTTAGCGCCTTGAGGTTGTATGCTGCCTTTTAGCTGATGACCTCCTTCAATTTTAAATGTTCCCATAGGTAAACTTAGTAACGTTTTCTTTGACGATTATTAGAATTCTTCTTCTTTTTATTATTGTTATTGTTGCTATTGCTGTACTTGCTTTTAGAACGCATTAGGCTATTAGAATCTGATAAATCTTCATCAGAATTTCTTAAATCTATTTTTCCGTTTGAAAGCTCATACAAATGATCAAAAATTACAATATCCTCAACTGTATCTTTATTCCAATTTAAAAAACACTTTTTCATGTGGTTTGCAATTGTATAGAGCAAGGCTTCTTTTAACTCGCCCTCTTCCCAAGTGTTAGCAACATCAATCATTGTTTTGATGTTATTACCGTAAAAACGGTATTTAGGATGATTTTGTGGATACTCTAAAGATTCTGGTCGTTCAGAAAGTACTTCTTTAGACGGTTTTGGATACGGCGATTCTACATCTAATTCGAAATTAGACATAATAAATAATTGATCCCATAATTTATGTTGAAAATCTGCAACATCGCGCAAATGGGGTTGTAAATTACCCATAACCGAAATTATAGCTTTAGCTAATTTTTCGCGTTCTTCCTTTGTTTCCCTAGTTTTTGCATGGTTAATCATTTTTTGAAGATGACGCCCATACTCAGGAATAATCAAATGTTCCCGCTCTGTATTGTATTCTAAATTATCAATCAAAATAAAAGTGTAGTATTAAAATTCTATGAAGTAAACCGCAAAATACGAAAAAAAACTAAAGACTTATAACCCCATCAACCTTTTCGGCAACTTCTTTATATTTTGCTATAACTTCGTCTGGATTTTTCATCCGTACGTTAATAGAAAGGCTGGTATATTTACCATTTTTAGAGGCCACAGTATTAATTACTGCGCCCATATTATTAAAAAGTGTTTCTATCTTTTTAATTTCTGCAGTGTTTGTTTTAATTATAAATTTATACAAATATGCACTGGGCCACATTGCAGTGTCTAACAACTGCCCTTTTAGCTTTTCGTAAAATTCATCTTGATTTGGAGTATCGCTCATAATCCCTTTTTTGAGCTGCAAATATAAGCTTTCGTTTCCATTTTTTTTATAAGAGTTAAATTACGAATTTTACATTCAAAATGAATTTGTATTGAACCCAAAAAAAATAGTTATTACTGGCGGTCCTGGAACAGGGAAATCCACCATTATAAATGCGCTTTTAGAAAAAAACTACACTTGTTTAGAAGAAATTTCTAGAGACGTAACATTAGAGGCGCAAAAAAAAGGCATAGATCAACTTTTTTTAACAAAGCCATTACTATTTAGTGAGTTACTTTTAGAAGGACGCCTGCAACAATTTAAAACAGCTGAATCACTTAATACCGATGTTGTTTTTTTTGATAGAGGCATACCTGATGTTTTAGCCTATATGGATTATATTGGAGACAATTATCCTGATAGTTTTATAACAGCGTCTAAAAAATTTAATTATGACACCGTTTTTATTTGCAAACCTTGGAAGGCTATTTACACACCTGATAATGAGCGTTATGAAAGTTTTTCGCAAGCCAAAAAAATACACCAATACCTTCTAAAAACTTATACAAGTTATAATTACACACCAATTGATGTGCCATTTGGTAGTATTACAGAACGTACTAATTTTATTATAAATACACTAAACCTATAGTGAGTTTACACCCTATAAATATATTAGAGCGCTACTGGAAGTTTACCACGTTTAGAGGGCAACAAGAAGCTATAATACAGGCTGTTTTAGACGGTGAAGACGTGTTTACGCTTATGCCAACAGGTGGTGGAAAATCTATATGTTTTCAAATACCAGCGCTTATAAAAGAAGGTATTTGTATTGTGGTGTCGCCTTTAATTGCGCTAATGAAAGACCAAGTACAAAACCTAAATAATAAAGGCATAAAAGCATTGGCTATAACCAGTGGTATTTCTAAAACCGAGTTGGATACACTTTTAGATAATTGTATTTATGGAAACTATAAGTTTTTATACCTATCGCCAGAGCGTTTACAACAAGAGTTGGTACAAGACAGAATTAAACAAATGCATGTAAATCTTATTGCAGTTGATGAAGCGCACTGCATTTCGCAATGGGGAAATGATTTTAGACCTGCCTATAGCAATATTAAAGCATTGCGACAGTTACACCCATCTGTAAACTGTATTGCTTTAACGGCTACTGCAAAGCCAAAAATAGTTGAAGACATCATACATCAACTAGATTTTATTAAACCAAAGGTGGTTAAACAATCGTTTTTTAGAACTAATTTGGGCTACATGGTATTGCATGAAGAAGATAAATACTACCGTTTAGAAACCATATTAAAAAAGTACCAAGGTGCATCAATAGTTTATGTGCGAAACAGAAAAGCAACTATAGAGGTGAGTACTTTTTTAAGCACTAAAGGCATAACAGCTACCTTTTACCATGGCGGATTAAATGACACTTTAAAAACCAACAATATGGATAGTTGGATACATAACAAAAACCAAGTTATGGTAGCCACAAATGCCTTTGGTATGGGTATTGACAAACCTGATGTAAAAACAGTAATTCATTTAAATTTACCAGAGAGTATTGAAAGTTATTTTCAAGAAGCTGGAAGAGCAGGTAGAAGCACCGATAAAGCGTTCGCTATAATACTAAAAAATAAAAACGATGAAGTTTCAGTAAAAAATCAATTTTTAAACATACTGCCTTCTGTAGATACCGTAAAACAGGTGTATAGAAAGCTATGTAACTATTTTCAAATATCTTACGGAGAAGGTGTTAACTTAACATTTGATTTTGATTTTAGTCATTTTTGTAACATCTATAAATTTAACAATATTGTATGCTATAACGTACTTACCGTTTTAGATAGAAACAGTATTATTTCATTATCTAAAAAGTTTAAAAACAAGGTTTTAGTTAAATTCACAACAACCAACACATCCATATTTAATTATATTAACAAGCATCCAGAATATGAGATTCCTGTTAAAGTCATCTTGCGATCCTATGGTGGTATTTTTGATCATGAAGTAGATATTAACACCTCTAAAATTGCAGATAAAGCTTCAATATCTGAGCATGATTTGATTGAAAAATTAAAACAACTTGCATCTGCAGAAATACTTACATTAAATCATTCTAAAACTGATGCTCAAATAAGCTTTATATCACCACGAGAAGATGAAAAAACAATACATAGAATTGCACCTATTATCAAACAGCAAAACACACTCAAAGCAAAGCAAGTAAAGGCTGTTATAGATTATATTAATAATGAAGCTATTTGCAAAAGCATGCAACTTTTGCATTATTTTGGCGAGCAACATCCTAAACCTTGCGGTATATGTTCTGTTTGTATTCAAAATAAAAAAAAACCACATCATAAAAAGCCATCTAATCTAAAACATGACATTATTAAAATTTTAGAAAACGGCGATAAATCTTCAAGAGAAATAACCAAATTACTCTCTGCAGAAGAAAGCGATGTAAAACGTGTTTTAAAACAACTTTTAGAACACGAAATTGTAACCATCACCAAAAAAAACACATATAAACTAAGTCATATATGAGGGATTTAAGAATTGTATTTATGGGCACTCCAGATTTTGCTGTGGCTACCCTTAAAACATTAGTAGAACGTAATTATAATATTGTAGGCGTTATTACGGCCCCAGATAAACCAGCAGGTAGAGGTAGAAGACTAAATGAAAGCGCTGTAAAATTGTATGCAAAAAAAGCAGATTTAACCATTTTACAACCTACCAATCTTAAAAATGAAGAATTTTTAGATGATTTAAAAGCACTTAAAGCTAACCTGCAAATTGTTGTAGCATTTAGAATGTTACCAAAAGTAGTATGGCAAATGCCAGAGTTTGGTACGTTTAACTTGCACGCCTCTCTGCTACCAAACTATCGTGGTGCCGCACCTATTAATTGGGCTATAATTAATGGTGAAACCAAAACTGGAGTTTCTACGTTTTTTATCGACGAAAAAATTGATACAGGCGAAATGATATTTCAAAAAGAAATACCTATTGATAGTAATGAAAATGCAGGAAGTCTTCATGATAAACTTATGCATACAGGTAGCACTTTGGTTTTAAAAACCGTAGAAGCTATTAAAACAGGTAATGTAGCCACAACACCGCAAATTGAAAATAACGACATTAAAACCGCTTACAAGTTAAACAAACACAATTGTAAGATTGATTGGAATGCTAGTATGGATTCTATTTATAATAAAATTAGAGGTTTAAGCCCATACCCTGCCGCTTGGTGCGAACTTATAAATGGTAATGACACCTTAGATATAAAGCTATATGAAGCTGAAAAGGAAATTGAATCTCACAATAATGCTATTGGATTAATCGTATTTACAAAAAAAACACTTAAAGTTTCGGTAAAGGGAGGTTACATAAATATTACCAAGCTTAAACTTCCTGGAAAGAAACTAATGGATGCAGTATCACTCTTAAACGGATATAATTTTGAAAAGGAGGCTAAAATGCGCTAAACCCTTAGTATTACTCATTTTGCCAAAACCTCGATAAAAGACAGTTCCTTTATTAACAAATGCTATAAGTTATCAACAAAACCCTGTATTTCCCTTGCTATTACTTGCATGAAAGCATAATCCGTATAAATTTGTAAAGGATTTAACAAAAAAGTTTAACCAATTTATTAATAATTAAAATTTAAATTATGAACAAAACAGATTTAATCGATGCAATGGCAGAACACGCAGGAATCACTAAAGCAGCTGCAAAAAAAGCTTTAGAGTGTGCACTTATAGAAATTGAAGGTGCTTTACAAAAAGGAAACAGAGTTTCTTTAGTTGGTTTTGGTTCTTGGTCAGTTTCTAAAAGATCTGCTAGAGAAGGAAGAAACCCACAAACTGGTGCGACTATCAAAATTAAAGCTAAAAACGTTGTTAAGTTTAAAGCTGGATCTGATTTATCAAGTGCTGTAAACTAATTATTAGTTTAAAAAACATAGAAAAATGCCTTCCCTAGCGGAAGGCATTTTTTTTATCCCAGCTCTAAAAGTTGCTTTTCTTGTAAAATAACCTTAGATTTAATTGTTAATTAAATTTAAATATGACGAGCACAACCCCAAAAAAAGGTGATTTGTTAATTGCAGAACCTGCCATAATTGGAGATGTATCTTTTAATCGCTCCATTGTTTTATTAGCAGATCATACTGCAGATGGTTCCATAGGTTTTATATTAAACAAACCTTTAGAATATACTATTAAAGATTTAATTCCAGAAGTAGAAGCTGCATTTAAGGTTTATAATGGAGGTCCCGTAGAACAAGACAACCTCTATTTTATACATAAAGTACCAGAATTAATACCAGATAGTATAGAAATTTCGCTTGGTATATTTTGGGGCGGCGATTTTAAAAAAGTAGCAGAATTGATTACCAATAATACCATTAACGAAAATGATATACGCTTCTTTTTAGGCTATTCTGGTTGGGATTCAAATCAATTAGAAGACGAACTTAAGGCAAACTCTTGGTTAGTTTCTGAAAACGTTTATGAGAAAAACATTATCGAAAAAGATTATGCATCATTCTGGAAAGAAAAAATGTTAGAACTAGGTGGTGAATACAGTATATGGTCTAACGCTCCAGAAAATCCAAATTATAATTAAGACAATCTTACTACAGTATTTAACGAATTAAGTAATGTTTTAGCAACATCATTTTTAAACGTTTTTTTTCTGTATTTTGAAATAGGCTGAACCCCTGTAATAACATTGGTAATAAAAAGTTCATCGGCTTTTTGAAGTTCAAAAGGAGAAATTGAGCTTTCTGATAACTCAAAACCTTCCATCTTTTCTACAAACTTTAAAATTTGAGTACGCATCACACCTTTTAAACACCCATCAGATAGCGGCGGTGTTTTAATAACAGTGCCTTTTACCAAAAACAGGTTACCATTTAAAGCTTCAACTACATTTTTATCTGTATTAAGTAATAAACAATTATTTAAATCATTTTCATTAGCATAAATACTGCCTACTACATTAATAGCTTTGTTATTGGTTTTAAGTGTGGAGAGCAATGTTGGCGCTACAAAATAATCTTTAAATAAATCTACCTCGTAAGACGCTTCAGTTATATTATAAGTAGCACCATCTATAGGTTTTGTACTTATAACATAACTAATAGTATTTTGCTTTGGTAAATATAGTCCACCTTCATTTCTATGCACAATAATTTTAATTCTCGCGTTACCACTTTCAAAATGATTTGCCTCTAGGGTGTCTTTTATTTGGCTTTCAAGAAATTCCATAGTAAAATTCATAGGAATCGCCATGCGCATAATACGCATTGAGGCCATTAATCTAAAATAATGGTCTTCCCAAAATAAAATTTTACTGTTAGACACTTTAATAGTTTCAAAAAGGGCATCACCATAAGCATAACCACGATTATGTATAGAAATATGGGTGCTATCGTCAAGAAGTGTTCCGTTAAAATTTATCATAAAAAAAGTCCGCTACTTTTATTAATTAAAGCGCGGACAAATATAAGATTTATTGCTGTTTTAAGCTGACCCTAACACCTGTTTTAAATCAGAAATTTGATTCTCCCAAAGCATTTTAGCTTCATCTACTTCATCGTCATCAGCAAAGTCTGTAACCATCAAAGATACATCCTTGGTGATTTCATCTACTTGTATTCTAATTTCAAAATAGCAAGATGCCCCATCTTCCTCATCTTCTACCCATCTAAACTTAACACGTTCTCCACTTTTCTTACTCAATAATTTTGCCTGTTCTTCGCTATCGTCCCAAATAAAAGTAAATAACTCACCTCGAGAATTTACATTATCTGAAAACCACTCTGACAAACCAGAAGGTGTAGATATATATTGATATAGCAGTTGTGGAGAAGCTTGTATAGGAAATTCTATTTCAAATTTGGTTTTATCGTCCATGAAAATATTAAAAATTTTATGTTGCTCAATATATACATTAATTGATAAGATTCGTAATTATTTTTAAAAATATTTTGAGCAACTAATGTTTGTGCACATTAATTTTGTTTTTATATTTGCAACCTCAAAATGGCGAGGTAGCTCAGTTGGTTAGAGCGTCGGATTCATAACCCGGAGGTCACGAGTTCAAATCTCGTTCTCGCTACTACTAAAAACCTAAGATTTAAAATCTTGGGTTTTTTTATTTCTACTCGTCACTATTATTTAAATCCTTAATAATAAGCTACAGAATAAAATTTCAGAGATTTAAATTTTTTTTTAGTTGTTAAGAGCATTTTTAAGCCTAAAAATTACTTAAGTAGAAACTAAACATATCTACCTGTAACTAAATTTATTAGCTATTTCATAAAATTTACGAAACAAACAGGCTAATTGGTAAATCTGTATAAAATATCAAAAAAATGAATTTATAGTACTGATTTACAGAACATAACATAAAAATACAATCAATTTTCAAATTAAACAAAAATAAGTTTATTCTCACTTATAATTACACTTAATCGATTATTATAGCTTTTCATGGAAATTTTTAGTGTATTACTGTATATTGCAGGCATAATTCATTAAATCCCAAATCTGATGAAAAAAATTACCCTCTTAAGTGTAATACTTATTTTAATGGCGCAATTGAGTTTTTCTCAAACGCAAACACCAAAAAGAGTTTCTATACCTAATCCATCTGTTCTTACGCTACAGAATATACAAAATGCTGGTATAGATTTATCTTGTGGTCCAAAGTTTGTAAACGATAATTTACAAATGGAACTAAGTTATGCTGAGTTATTATTACTAGATAATAATAATATAGGGTATACTATTTTAATTGACGATTTAACGACTTACTACAAAAATAAATTTGAATCAGAATTGCCAATAGCAAAAGCTAAATTAAGGCAAGAACAAAATATTACAAGACAAAAAAGAGCTGTTTTAAGTGCAAATAAAACGTTGAGTTTAAAAAATGCACCTATTAATAACCCTACACAACATGATGAGTGTAGCGAAATAGATTGGTCTGCTCCAACTAACTTCAAATTAGGTAGTATGGGAGGCGCGTTTACCTTAAGTGAGGCTTATGCAGAACTTGATTTGATGCGTACCATGTATCCAAACCTAATTTCTGTTAGAACAGATGCATCTACTTCAAACACAAAAACGCACGGTAACACCACTGGAGCAACTACTTGGGCAGGACAGGAAGTGTATTATGTTAGAATTTCTGATAACCCAGATATAGATGAGCCAAACGAACCAGAAACGTTAATTACTGGTGCGATGCATGCTCGTGAAATTAGTAGTGTAATGAATACATTCTATTTCATGTGGTATATACTTGAAAATTACAATACAGATCCGTTCATAAAGAACATTGTAGACAACCAAGAAATATATATTATGCCTATTAGTAACCCTGATGGCTACCGTTGGAACGAAGTTATAGCACCTTCTGGAGGTGGATTACAACGTAAAAACTTAAGACCAGGTGTTGCGGATAATGGTACAACAAATTCGAATAACAATGTTCGCGGGGTAGACTTAAATAGAAATTTTAATTACTATTGGGGTTGGGATAATGCTGGATCTTCACCAACTACATCTAGTAATACTTATAGAGGTCCTTCTGCTGCTTCTGAGCCAGAAACACAAATTGTTCAAGAATTTATAACATCACACGATATAAAAGTTTCGGTAAACCACCATGGTGGTCTAAACTCTATTGTTACATCATCTTATAACGGAGATGCTGGAGCTACAGATTCTGGTAGAGAAGATGAATATGCTAAAATTTGTCATGACTTAACAGAATATAATCGCTATATTTTTGGCTCTGCTCCAAATACACTTTATGAGGCAAATGGAGATATTAATGACTGGATGCTTGGTGGCGCTCCTGTTACCTCAGGTGGTCAAACTAGTTCTGGTTCGGGTAAAGATGTTTTGGCTTTTGCTCCAGAAAACGGAGATGATTTTTGGCCTTCCATACCTTTAATTACTGAAATAGCAAGACGTGCTGTTAGAATGAATTTCCTTTCAGTAATTCACTCTGGTAAATACGCTAAACTTCATGATTTTAATACAAGTGATGTTACAACTACATCTGGCAACTTAACGTTTGGTGTTGAGTATTTGGGTAAAACTTATGACGATATTACGCTAACAGTTACACCTGTGTCTTCAAACATAGCGTCAATGACGTCACCATCGGTACAAACAGGATGGACCAAACTTGAACAAAGAAGTTTAAATATACCATATACATTAAACGCTGGTATTCAACCAAATGAAGAAATAGAATTCCAAGTAACGTTAAGTAACGACGATTTTATCATTTACCGCGCTAATTATGTAAAGTATTACCAACCAAGCCTACTGTTTGCAGATAATGATACTGATATTTCAAATTGGACTACTTCTGGAGGAAGCTGGGGAACTACAACTGATGCTTATGCAGGCTCTACAGCAATTACAGATTCCCCGTCAGGTGCTTACACAAACAACGAAAACAAATCGATAACTCTAAATTCAACTATTGATTTATCGTCTTCATCCCAAGCAGTAATTCAATTTTTTGCGAAGTGGGATTTAGAAAGAAACTTTGATATGGTACAACTGGAAGCTAGTACAGATGGTGGTAGCAGTTGGAATGCACTATGCGGACGCTACAATAAACCTGCAGCTACACTTTTAACTAATTTCCACATATCTAAAACAGAAGACTCTAGAGCAATTTATGGTAATGGTAATCCAAATGTACTAGGGCAACATCAATCTTCTATTGGAGATGTTGTATATGATGGCGATAGTATGGATAAATGGGTTATGGAAGAAATTCTAATTGATAATCAAGACAATAGCTTTTTATTCGGACAAAGCAATATACAATTTCGCTTTAGATTTGACTCTGATGATACGAATAGAGAAGACGATTTAACGACTACTTTTGATGGTTTTATTTTTGATGATTTCAAAATTATCAACTTCCCTATTCCGTGTGATGATTCTGCACCACCTACTGGATTTACTGCAAGTACTATAGCTACAAATTCAATTGAACTCACTTGGGATATTGTTCCTTCTGCAACTTACGATTTAAGATATAGAGAATCTAGTGCATCAACTTGGACAACACTAACAGACATTACTGGAAATACTCAAACACTTACTGGTTTAAATGTTAATACTGAATATGAGGTACAAATTGCTACACGTTGCAGTACTTCAACTTCTTCGTTTTCAACTTCTGGATTTTTTACAACACTTTTATGTGATGAAGGTGCCATTCAAAATTATCCGTACACTGAAACGTTTGAGACTGGTACTGGTTTATGGTTCCAAGGAACAGCAGATGATGGTAGCTGGACAAGAGATTCAAACGGAACACCTTCACCTGATACAGGACCAACTGGTGGTTTTAATCCTAGTGCTCCAACAACTCAAGAAGCTAATAATTTTTATATGTATGTTGAAGGTTCTTTAAATCAGGATCCTGGACCTGGAAGCATTGTTTACTTTGAAAGTCCTTGTATTGATTTAACTGGTCGTGAGAATGGAAATTTCTCTTTTCGTTATCATATGCATGGTTCAGACATGGGTACATTAGATGTTGAAGTTAGTACCGATTTTGGAGGAACTTGGGCTAATATAGACACTTTAGATGGTGAACAACAAGCTAACCAAGCAGACGCTTGGGATATAAGAAATATATCTTTATCATCTTATGACAATCAAATTATAAAACTTCGTTTTAAAGGAACAACACCAGAAAACCCTGTTGGAAACACAAATGGTAGTAATGCACCATTTAGAACAGATATGGCAATTGATTATATTAATATCACTTCTGATGTTGCTACTGAAACACCAACCGTGATTACTCAAGATATTACTGTAAGTTTAGACGCTTCTGGAAATGCAACTATTGCCGAAGACGCTGTTAACAATGGTAGCACAGGTACTGGAACTCTTAATTTTGATACAGATATAACAACATTTACTTGTGCAAATATCGGAACAAATACAGTGATTCTAACAGTTACTGATGATAATGGCTCTAATACAGGAACAGCTACTGTTACTGTAAACCAACAACCTGCTCCAACAAATTTAGAATGTTGGGAAACGGCCAACTATAACAACACCTCTTGCGTATGGGAAGTAACTGGAACTCAACCTGCACAACCTGCAACAGCATGTTATGAAACTGCAACGTTTAATGATACAACATGTTCTTGGGGTGTAACTGGAACTCAGCCTGCACAACCTGCAACAGCATGTTATGAAACTGCAACGTTTAATGATACAACATGTTCTTGGGACGTGACTGGTACACAACCTGCAGAACCTGCAACAGCATGTTACGAAACTGCAACGTTTAATGACACAACATGTTCTTGGGATGTGACTGGAACTCAGCCTGCACAACCTGCAACAGCATGTTACGAAACTGCAACGTTTAATGATACAACATGTTCTTGGGATGTGACTGGAAATCAGCCAGCAGAACCTTCAACTGAATGTTATGAAACTGCAACATTTAATGATACAACATGTTCTTGGGATGTGACTGGAAGTCAGCCTGCAGAACCTGCAACAGCATGTTATGAAACCGCAACGTTTAACGATACAACATGTTCTTGGGACGTAACTGGAACTCAGCCTGCACAACCTGCAACAGCATGTTATGAAACTGCAACGTTTAATGACACAACATGTTCTTGGGACGTGACTGGTTCGCAACCTGCAGAACCTGATACAGAATGTTA
>CALDUF010000003.1 GCA_937923515.1 uncultured Flavobacteriaceae bacterium | reverse complement strand
ATTGCACCGTATAGCGATAACCCCCAACGTGAGGGTTTTGACTCTGTATTGTTAGAGCAGCAATTAAAAAATGCCATACAACAATTAAACCCAAACGTACCAGAATCGGCACGCGTAGAGGCTTACAATAAAATTGTTAATTTAGGTACGCAAGACCTTATGGAAAACAACGAGCGTTTCCATACCTTATTAACCAATGGTGTAACGGTAGAGTTTAACAAAGCAGGTAAAACAAAGGGTATAAACGTACAGTTATTAGATGTTGTAAATCCAGAAAATAACCAGTTTTGGGTAGTTAATCAATTAGTAGTTAAAGAAAACAACAACGAAAAACGTTTTGATGTAGTTATTTACATTAACGGTTTGCCACTAGTATTTGTAGAGCTTAAAAACGCTACAAACGAGAGTGCAACGGTTAAAAAAGCCTACACACAAATACAAAACTATAAAACTGCTGTACCAAGCATTTTTTATTACAATAGTATTTGTATAATTAGCGATGGTATAGACGCTAAAACCTCTAGCGTATCGGCACCTTTTTCTAGATTTTTGTCATGGAAAGCACCTAAGCCCTCTGACTCCCTAAAGGGAGAACTACGGCTTTCCAACTCCCTAAAGGGAGAACTACGGCTTTCCAACCCTCTAAAGGAAGAATCGCGGCTTTCTATGCCTTCGGTTTTGAACTCTTCTAATAAAGCAATGTATCCAGTTTTAAAAGAAAGAGCTGAAAAAATGCGAGCAAACCCTACTAAAGCAGAAGCTTTCTTATGGGATAAATTAAGAGCTAAAAAACTAGGTGTAAAGTTTAGGCAACAACACATTGTAGATCAGTATATTGTTGATTTTTCTTGTATAAAAGAAAGTCTGATTATTGAAGTAGATGGCGCTATTCATGACCATCAAAAAGAAGAGGATCAAATAAGAACTGATGTTTTAGAGTCTTTGGGATATAAAGTTATACGTTTTTCTAATGAACAAGTATTAGATGATATTGAAGGTGTATTAACTCAAATTAATAATAATATCGAAGCTAAACCCACACCCTTTAGGGATGGGGCAAGGGGTTTAGCGGCAACTCCTCTACAAATTCTAACCGAATACATGCTTAACAAAAAAACGGTAGTAGAGTTAATGCGCTATTGTACTGTTTTTGAGCAAGAAGAAAAAAAGGATGATAACACAGGTTTAATTTTTCAAGTAAAAATAAAAAAAGTAGCTGCGTATCATCAATATTACGCGGTACAAAAAGCAGTAGCGCAAACCATAAGAGCAGCAGACGCTAAAGAAGGCGACCGTAAAGTAGGTGTCGTTTGGCATACACAAGGTTCTGGTAAGTCCTTATCAATGGTGTTTTATAGCGGTCAAATAGTTACGCATCCACAAATGGAAAACCCAACTATTGTGGTACTTACAGACCGTAACGATTTAGACGACCAACTGTTTGCAACCTTTGGGAATTGTAAAGAATTACTACGCCAAACACCAGTACAAGCACAAAGTAGAGACCACATTAAAGAACTATTAAACGTGTCTGGTGGTGGTGTTATTTTTACCACCATTCAAAAATTCTCGCCAGAAGAAGGCAATGTGTTTGAAACCTTATCAAAACGTACAAATATAGTTGTAGTTGCAGACGAGGCACACCGTAGCCAATACGGTTTTAAAGCTCGCGTTGTAGATGTAGAAGAAGGTTCGGAAATTAGATATGGTAATGCTAAGTATCTACGCGATGCTTTACCTAAAGCATCCTACATTGGTTTTACAGGTACACCCATAGAAAAAGAAGACAAATCTACACCAGCCGTTTTTG
The DNA here is from genome assembly GCA_937923515.1 of uncultured Flavobacteriaceae bacterium. GTDB lineage: Bacteria > Bacteroidota > Bacteroidia > Flavobacteriales > Flavobacteriaceae > Jejuia. The sequence continues at coordinate 2,717 of CALDUF010000003.1, read as the reverse complement.
GAGAATACATAGACGTTTACGATATTAAACAAGCTGTAGATGATGGCGCAACAGTGCCAATTAATTACGAATCGCGCTTAGTAAAAATTAAATTAAATGAAGAGGTTACCAAATCTATAGATGCTCAAATTGATGCTATTGAAGATGCTACCGAAGCGCAAATAGAAAAGGCCAAAACTAAAAGTGCTGCCATAGAAAAAATTATTGGTAAAGATGATAGGTTAAAAGATATTGCTACCGATTTAGTGTCGCATTTTGAAGCACGACAAAATGTGTTTGAAGGTAAGGCCATGATTGTAAGTATGAGTAGAAATATTTGTGCCAAACTCTATAATGAAATTATAGCTTTGCGCCCAGATTGGCATCATAACGATTTAGACAAAGGCGCTATAAAAGTAATCATGACAAGTACCAGTGATGATGACGCTATTTTACAACCACACCATACCACAAAGTCGCAACGTAAAGTGTTAGCAGCACGTATAAAAGACCTTAACGACCCTTTAAAAATGGTAATTGTTAGAGACATGTGGCTTACTGGTTTTGATGCACCAAACTTGCACACCATGTACATCGATAAAAAAATGCAAGGTGCAAATTTAATGCAAGCCATTGCACGTGTTAATCGTGTGTATAAAGACAAACCAGGCGGACTAATTGTCGATTATATTGGTATAGGTCAAGATTTACGTAACGCCATGGCAACCTATTTACAAAGTGGCGGAGAAGGCACGCCCATTGTAGATATAAAAGAAGCCATTGCAGGCATGTTAGAAAAGTTTGAAGTGGTAGAGCAAATATTACATGGCCATGATTACAAAGCTTATTTTATAGCAGACACCAATACCAAACTTCAAATTCTATTAGGAGCGCAAAACTTTATACTACAAACAGAAGACGTAAAAAACAGATTCATAAAAGAAGTAACACTTTTGTCTAAGTTGTTTGCCATGTCTATACCTAGTCCGCAAGCCGATAATATTAAAGATGAAATCGCTTTTTTTCAAGCGGTAAAATCTAGAATCAATAAGTTTACAGGCAATAGCACTAAGTCAGACTACGAAGTAGAAACAGCTATTAAACAAATTGTAGATGATGCGTTGTCTAGTGAAGGCGTTATAGATGTGTTTGAAGCAGCAGGTATTAAAGCACCATCGGTTAGCATATTGTCCGATGAGTTTTTACTAGAAGTTAAAAACATGCAGCAAAAAAATGTGGCTTTCGAATTACTTAAAAAGTTGTTAGCAGATGAAGTTCGTGTGCGTAAAACAAAAAACATAGCCCAAGGGAAACGCTTTTCCGAAATGTTAGAGTCTGTAGTAAAACGCTATCATAACAATCAAATAGATTCGGCACAAGTACTTGCAGAACTCTCGGAAATAGCAAAAGACATGCGTTTAGAGGATCATAAGTCTGAAGATTTAGGATTAACCCCTGCAGAATATGCATTTTATAGTGTTTTAAAAGAAAACAGTTCTACAAGCTTTTTAGCCGACGATAAAATGAAAGAGCTTATACATACGATTGTAGATGTTATTAGAAAAAACGCCACTGTAGATTGGAGCAAACGAGATGATGTAAGAGCAAAACTAAGGCTAACAGTTAAAAAGATTTTAATGCGCTATGGCTATCCGCCAGATGTTGCAAAAATGCAAGCCGATAAAGTGTTAAGGCAAGGAGAAAGTTTGGCCGAAATGTTTAGTAAAGCATAAGAAATAATAGGCTAAAATTATAAGATATAATTTAAAAAAATAAACCCCATGCTGGTGCGAGCGTCTCGCTTGTGAACCAAAGCAAAAAGATAATTTAAAAGAATAAAATCAAAGCTATTCTATAACAGAGTAGCTTTTGTTGTTTCTACAACGGATGCAACTTAATAACACTACTTTTTAACTGTTCAATGTTTGTAACAAGCTGGTCTTCAGCGAATATGATGTGTTTGTTTTGGCTTTATGGGAGTTATTAAGTTTATTGAAAATTAAGTAATTTTTCAGGCTCTATATCAAGTGCTTTAGCAAATTTGTGGATAGTCAATACTGTTGTATAAATTTCAGCATTGCCCATTTTGCCTTTTTTTTCCAATTGCGCGATTAATCGCTCAAAAAAATCAATGTACGAAGTTGTAACAAGTGTTTTTTTATCAACCCCTATAGAGTTTAGCAAATAATTCATTGCCAATGCAACATCATCAAATTTAGAAAACTGCAAACTATTCATTTTCGACTTCAAAATACTTATATCCGAAAATAAAATTTCATAATCCGGATGACCAGGCAAGGGCATCATTTTTTGTTGATCAAAATACGATAAATCCAGTTTTGCGATTTTTTTATTTTTATCATCTGACCGATGATTAATTCGTAATAACAAATTAATCACATCACCTTTAGTAACTATTTTAAAACTTGCTTTCATAAAAAAACCCAAAAAAGGGTTATAATAGGGGTAAATATAGGTAAATAATAAGAAAGTTAAAAAGTATAAAAACCGTGTAAAAACAACGAAACCCCCTATAAATAGGAGGTTTCAGAAGTGACCTCGAAGGGACAGAGTTCAAACTTTTTGAAGGAAGATATTAACCTAATTATCTCAAAATCAATAATTATGAATAATTCAGCATCTTAATGATTTAATCCCACTTCATCTTTTGCAACCTAACGGCATTTAAAATAGCGAGCAATGCTACACCCACATCTGCAAATACAGCTTCCCACATT
>CALDUF010000002.1 GCA_937923515.1 uncultured Flavobacteriaceae bacterium | reverse complement strand
GGGCTTTTCAATACTTTGGATTTTAGGAATTTTTAAAACAAAATTTTTAAATCTGGCCCTAGTAAGCAACATGATTTTTATGCTCGGATTAGGTTTTGGAAGATTGTTGAGTTTAGCAATAGATGGCACGCCAACATTTGCTTTTATTTTTGGAACTTTTGGAGAATTAGTTTTAGGGTTTTATGGCGCTTGGGTATTAAAAACTCGCTATTAGCCCACCACAAATACCTAGGTTGACAGTTAAGCTAAACCACCGTAATAACTAATAACTGCTATTTTAGTGTAGATGCTAAATAAATAGTTCATTTTTTCATAAATATAAATGAATTTTACTCAGACCTATCAGGTTTTTAAAACCTGACAGGTCTTTTAACTAAAAAAACTTAATTTTGTTCAAAAATTAATCTAGCTTGGTAAAAATAGACACTATAGAACTTGGTGAATTTCCGTTGCTTTTAGCACCGATGGAAGATGTTAGCGATCCGCCGTTTAGAGCCTTATGCAAAGAGCAAGGCGCCGATGTTGTGTATACCGAGTTTGTATCTAGCGAAGGCTTAATTCGTAACGCCGCCAAAAGCGTTATGAAGTTGGATATTTATGAAAAAGAACGACCAGTAGGCATACAAATATTTGGAGCAAATTTAGATAGTATGCTACAAACCATAGATATTGTGGAGCGTTCTAAACCCGACATTATCGACATTAATTTTGGGTGCCCCGTAAAAAAAGTAGTGAGTAAAGGTGCAGGCGCAGGTATTTTAAAAGACGTTTGCCTTATGGAAAAACTCACTGCTGAAATGGTAAAGCGTACCAATATACCAGTAACGGTAAAAACACGTTTAGGGTGGGACCACGATTCTATAAAAATTGTTGAGGTTGCAGAGCGATTACAAGATGTAGGCATAAAATCTATTGCAATTCATGGGCGTACGCGTGCGCAAATGTATAAAGGTAGTGCCGATTGGAAACCCATTGCTGCCGTAAAAAACAATCCGCGTATGCACATTCCTGTATTTGGAAATGGCGATGTAGATACGCCTGAAAAAGCAGCTCTAATGCGCGATGAATTTGGATTAGATGGCGCTATGATTGGTCGTGCTAGTATTGGAAATCCTTGGTTTTTTAAACAGGTAAAACACTATTTTAAAACAGGCGAACATTTAGCCCCAATTTCTTTAGAAGCCCGTGTAGAAGCAGCGCGTCGCCACTTGCAAATGTCTATCGACTGGAAAGGTGAGGTGTTAGGTGTTTTTGAAACCCGTCGTCATTATACAAACTATTTTAAAGGTATTCCGCACTTTAAAGAATACCGCATGAAAATGGTTACTTCAGACCACTCTAAAGATGTGTTTGCAGTTTTTGATGAGGTGTTAGATAAGTTTGCAGGCTACCAGTTTACCTAGTTTTTTATTTAAGCAAATTACAATCCTGATTTAAGTAAGGCTGTAATTTTTTTAATTCTCATGTAGTTACATCTTGAGTAATACCTAAATTATTTTATTTCATATCCTCGTAATTATAGTCTGGATATAAAAAATGGTTGTACGGAAAACGTGTGATGTGGATGTCTCTAACTTCATCGTAAACACGTTTCTTAAAATCTTCTAGATTACTTTTATTTATGGCAGAAATAAACAGGGCGTTATTACCTATTTTATTCATCCAAGTGCTTTTCCATTCCTCAAGCGAGTAATGTTTTTTCGTTTTTTCTACACCAGGTTCATCCTCGCTAATAGGCTCGGGTTGGTAGGCATCAATTTTATTAAATACCATTATCGTTGGTTTATCGCTACTCTTTATTTCTCCTAAAGTTTTGTTTACAGATGCAATATGCTCTTCAAAATTAGGATGAGAAATATCTACAACATGCAACAATAAATCAGCTTCCCTAACTTCATCTAGCGTACTTTTAAAACTATCTACAAGCTGTGTTGGCAGCTTTCTAATAAACCCTACGGTATCACTCAATAAAAAAGGTAAATTTTGAATCACCACTTTTCTAACTGTAGTATCCAAGGTGGCAAATAGTTTATTTTCGGCAAAAACCTCACTTTTACTAATCACATTCATTAAGGTAGATTTCCCAACATTGGTGTAACCTACAAGTGCTACGCGTACCATTTTTCCGCGATTACCGCGTTGCACCGCCATTTGCTTGTCTATGGTTTTTATACGGTCTTTTAATTGCGAAATTTTATCACGCACAATACGTCTATCTGTTTCAATTTCAGTTTCACCAGGACCGCGCATACCTATACCACCACGTTGGCGTTCTAAGTGCGTCCACATACCTCTTAATCGTGGTAACAAATACTCGTATTGGGCCAATTCTACTTGAGTTCTCGCATAACTGGTTTGGGCACGTTGCGCAAAAATGTCTAAAATTAAATTGGTACGATCTAAAACTTTACAACCCAATATTTTACTAATATTACGCTCTTGGGTAGCCGAAAGTTCGTCATCAAAAATGGCAGTACTAATATGGTGTGCGTCTACATAATCTTTTACCTGTTCCATTTTTCCAGAACCCAAAAATGTTCTAGGGTCTGGTTTATCCATTTTTTGGGTAAATCTTGCCACCGCGTTTCCGCCTGCAGTGTAAGTTAAAAATTCCAGCTCGTCTAGATATTCTTTTAACTTATCTTCATCTTGATCTTTAGTAATAATACCAAGTAATACGGTCTTTTCTAAACCTATCTCTTTCTTTTCAATCATAATACAAAGTTACGTAATTGAAGTCATTTTAATTTTTATATTTTTCTTCTGTAAAAACTAAATTTCGTCTTAAATAAAAAGGACAACATTAGGTTTCACTTCAGGAAACGCTTCGCTAGTTCATTTAATTTTTTCATTTGGTTTTCTTTAATTTACAAATAAAAAAATTCATGTACTTTTGAGCCATGATGGACGACTTAGAAGATATTCCTGTGCGCCACGATATGCAGACTGTGGCATTTTATAATATTGAAAATTTATTTGATGTAAGAGATAGTAAATTTACGCACGATGGTGATTTTTTACCACATGCTATAAAACGCTGGACGCCCAAACGCTACAATAATAAACTACGTAAATTGGGGCTGGCTATTTCTAGTATTGGTAAACAAGATACAGGAAAACATCCTGCTATTATTGGTTTAGCAGAGGTTGAAAATGCTAGAGTTTTGAAAGATTTACTTGCATCTAAACATCTAAAGGATTTACATTACGATTATGTACATTTTGATTCTTTAGATGAGCGTGGTATAGACGTCGCCATGTTGTACGACTCCACTGTTTTTAAACCGCTACACACCGAAACATTTTCTATACGTTTAACAGATGAGGATGGCACTCCTGATTATACCCGCGACATTTTACTTGTTGGTGGTATTTTAGATGGTGAACATGTACACTTTATTGTAAATCATTGGTCTTCTAGACGCGAAGGCCAAAAAGAAACAGAATTTAAACGTTTGGCCGCTTCTGAAAAGATAAGTGAAATTATAGCCACGTTACACCAAAAAGACGCGCACGCTAAAATTATGGTTTTAGGTGATTTTAATGATACACCACAAAACGAAAGTTTAAAACGTTTGGTAAACGATCATAGTTTATTTAACCCTTTTGAAACACTGCGTTCTTATACTAGAGGTACAGTAAAACACAGACGCCAATGGTATGTTTTTGATCAAATTTTAATTTCAACCAACTTTTTTGAAAGCTCTAAAGAAAATTTTGAGTTTTTTAAAGCTGATATTTTTGATGAAGACTTTCTAAAACAGTTTAACGGTCCTTATAAAGGTGCGCCTTTTAGAACATATGCAGGTAAAAAATACAAAGGTGGTTATAGCGACCATTTTCCTGTATATACCATTTTAAAGAAATAAGAATTCCTTAAAAATGCCATTGCACTCCAAAAAACAACCTCAGGAAAAAACAGGATTGCATCCACGAAATAAACATCGTGGGCGTTATGATTTTGATGCGTTAATACAATCATCTCCTGAGTTGGCAGCTTTTGTTAAGCTTAATAAATACGGCAATAAGTCTGTTAATTTTTTCGATCCTCAGGCGGTTAAACTATTAAATGCGGCGTTATTAAAACACCACTACAATATCGATTTTTGGGATATTCCAAAAGACTACCTGTGTCCTCCCATTCCTGGAAGAGCAGATTACATTCATAATATTGCAGATTTATTAGCGTTGAGAAACACTTCTACAACGCCACGCGGTAAGCAAATAAAGTGTTTAGATGTTGGTGTTGGTGCAAATTGCGTGTATCCTATTATTGGCGTTAGTACCTATGGTTGGTATTTTGTAGGATGCGATATTGATGCTACTGCCATAGCATCAGCAACCAAAATAGTAGAAAACAATGCGACGTTAAAACACCATGTAACATTACGATTACAGCCAACGCCTAAACATATTTTTGAAGGTGTTATAGCCACTGATGAATTGTTTGATGTTACACTTTGTAATCCGCCATTTCACACCTCTGCTGAAGAGGCGCAAGCCGGTTCTGTTAGAAAAATAAAAAACTTAACCAAAAAGAGTGCTACAACACCCGTATTAAATTTTGGAGGCACGCATAACGAGCTTTGGTGTAAAGGTGGCGAAGCAACCTTTATAAAAGATATGATATTTGAAAGCCGAAGATTTAAAACGCAATGCCTTTGGTTTACTACATTAGTATCTAAAGCATCCAACCTTAAAGGTGTGTATCGCACTTTAAAAAAAGTACAAGCTGCTGAGGTTAAAACACTAGAGATGCACCAAGGCCAAAAAACAAGTCGTATTGTAGCATGGACGTTTTTAGATAAAGCACAACAACACAATTGGAGGCGTTCTTAAAACGACGCTTTAAAACACAAACTATTATATGGCGTGGTAAAGAATATAAGCTAACGTTAGAATAATAAAAGGCAATGCCATAAGCATCCAAATACTATACGTTTGCTTTTTTTGTTGCGACCGTTTTGCACTAAGTAAATTGCGTTTTTTACCACTGTATTGTAACCAGTTTTTAAAACAGACGGCTATTGTAACTAGAGCGAATAAAGTCCAAGCTTTTGATGCAGACATTCTATCTACATGCATTTGCCTAAAAAATCCAGCAAAAAACACACCTAAAAGCAACAATAAACTGCATTGCAATACGGATACATAATAGGTAGCAATTGTAATTGCACTTTTACTTTTTTTCTTTTTATAATGTTGAAATACATTGAAGAAAAAGGTATCGAATAGAGACATATTGTTGAAATTATTACAAAAACATAATGGTAGTAGGATTACTTTGAGAATACAACCTCATCTATATAAATATCTTGAGGTGTTCCATAACTTTGTGAAAATAGTATAAACCCAGAGCGAATACAACTTAAGTCTAGTTTTTTAAGTTTAATGGTATGTTTTTTCCACTTTGTTCTTAGTTTTATTTCAATAGATTTCTTTGCAGTATCAGGATAAGGCTTGTCTTTTCCTATTAAGCCAAAACCTATTTTGGCAGTTACAGCTTTTTTACTTGCTTTTGCCCAAAAACTAAATGTTGTAGCTTCCGAAATATCGTAACCTCCAAGAATATCACCCCAATCGTTAGCAGGATTTACCATACCTAATCCGTACCAATTGTAATGATAATTGTAGCTTATTTTTAAAGATGCAGTACCAGAATGCACATCGTCTGTATTTTTAGTATCTACCAACATCTTTTCATAATTACCCATGTAGGCTGAAGGTGCATAAGGCATATCTTCACCGTCTTTATACACATAAAAGGGTAGTTTTACCTTTGGCACAAGATATTTTATATTTTTAGCAGCAGCGTCTGTTACTTTAATTGCTGTTGAAGCAATACCAACATTGTTATAACTGTCCTTTACATTTACATACACTTTTATAGCACCATGCACTTTAGGAAGTTGTATTTCAAAACCATTGGCTAGACTTCCTCTTTGTGCTAAAGGTATAATTTGATTACGACGAATTCTACTGCCTTTTCTATGGTTGTAATGAAAACTCACCTGTAATGTGTCGTACTCTACATCAGTTGTATTTAAAGTTACAGGTAGCCATGTGCCACTCTTAAATTCGCCTTCTGGCAGCGTAAGCGTTTCAATAATTGGAACATGATTTATGGGAGTTTTACCTGTATAAGCCTCTCTAATTGCCCAATACTGCGGCCTATAAGCACCTGTATGATGCGTATGTAACCAAGGCGACCCAAAATGGTTGCCATCGCTATAATGAAATACAAACACCCCTAAATTTGCTGGTTTGTTGGCTATCCAATTTGGATACCCTTGGGCAATTGCATCATACTTTTGTTGGTCTGTAGGCTCGTGTTTTACACCGTAGGTTTCAGCTGTAATATCCCAGGCGCCAGTAACTCCAAATTCTGTGATAATATAGGGTTTATCAATACCTCTTTTTTCTAATTCTGAGGCTAAACTATTTGCACCAGCACCGTAACAATTTAAGCCATAAATATCAATAGAAGGCACGTATTTTTGCCACCAATCCAGTCCGAAAGTCCATGCCTCTACAGAGGTAATTGGGTGATTAGAATCTATTTTTTTAATGTAACTACAAATACGTTCTAAAAGTTTAGAGTAGGCCTCTTTTTCTGCATCGGTTTCCATATTTAAGTACACTTCGTTGGCAATTCCCCAAGTTAAAACAGCAGGATGGTTTTTGTAGCGTTCCACAACACGTATAGCGTTATTGTACATAGCTTCCATTCCCTTTGTGTCTTTTAAATAATTAAAACTATCATCATCTTCCATTCCTGGGCGGCCGTGGCGCATCCATATGCCAACCATTACTTTTATATTATGCTTTTGTGCTGCTTCTAAAAGTTGTGGCATATTATCTCCTGTTGCCCACGTTCTAATAGTGTTAACACCAAGAAAATTTAAGTCTTTAAAATAGCTATCGTAGTTTGCAATATCTTTATCGTAGCCGAATGTTACGCCTTTAATATTAAATGGTTTCCCGTCAACTAAAAGTTGCCAGGTGTTGCCTTTTTTTTGAATGGTGGTTTGGGCTTGAGAATATTGACATATACACCCTAGAATTATACATAAAAAAAATATTTGCTTCATACAATTTTCTTGTTAAGATAAGACATTTATAATACTTTTTTTTAGACAAGAAACGATTAGACAAACGCTATTGTAATGTTAAAACAAGATATAAAGATGTATTAATAGAAAATGATTTAAATAACATATTAAATGCAGACTTAAAGTATAAAGACGACATAAATCATTTAAAAAACAGAGTGTTAATATACACCATAGTTTGGGTTATAAGTTTAGCCTTATTTTTCACTGCCTTATATTTATCTTCTAATTACTTAAACTTATCAAATAAATAAATACGTTTGGTTTACACACTACTTAGGCAGATGAGACCAGCGTTAGGGATTGCAGCGGCATCCTTTTGTTTTTTTAAATGAAAACAGACTAACAATTATTGAAAGCTATAAATTAGTGTTACGGATTTTGCATTGGTAGAAAAAATAAAAACAAAAGATATAGCGAAAAGCCCGACCGAAGCGATCCTGCAAGGTTTTTTTTAACCTTGTAGGTATGAGCGCAGGGAACGCCCAAATTTTAAGTATGTTACGGCAGGTAATCTACACTAATTTCATCTAACTCGTACACGCCATCAAAGCTGGATTGCCCGCTTCCTGTGTATTTAAATGCAATATGAATGGTTCCTGAAATACAGGACAAATCTACATTTCCAGAGCTAAACCATTCCGAAAACGCATCAGAGTCTTTTACAACATAAGCATCGCTTAAAATTTGCCAAGTGGCGCTTGTAACGCCAGCTTGGGTACCATCCCAATCGCTAGCAAAAAACACTTCCATATAGCTACTGTCTGCCAAACTATTTGATGTTTTAAAACGTAATGATGCTCCATTTTGTGCATCTAAATTTAGTGCTGGTGTAATTAACCAACCAATGTTACTCTCATCGCCAGAGCTGGCCGATTGAAACCTACAAGACCGCCCTAATGAGGCGTTTGAGGATGTTGAGGAAAAACCTTCCCAAGCTTGGGTGCCCGTTTCACTGTAATTGGTCCAACCCTCAATTTCTATAGGTCTGTTATTTCTTTGCGATTCAAAATCTTCAAACAACACATTTGTTGTGCCAATGGTTGTGGCTAAACCGCAGGAGAGCTCTAAAGGGTCGCAACGGTTTTCGCTTTCAAAAACAATATCTGAAGCGCTATTAGGTAACACAACATTAAAGTTATCTCTAAAATCTCTACTGTAAATTCCTGTAATTGTACCCTTGCCTTGTGGCACTAGTGAGGTTTTAAAATCTGAAAACGTACTGGTTTGCATAATAATTTGAATGCCAGAATCGCAGCTTTCCATAAGCCGTAAGCCATCAAACTCATCAAACGATTCGCTAGCAAATGTGGCACCTAACTCAAACCGGTTAAGCTGCATATTATTGAGTTGTATTAGTGTATTTTCATCTGCATCAGTCAACTCTTGTAAGCCAATAATTTTAGGTTGTATATCTGCAATGTCGTTAGTACGCAGCACAATAGCACGATATTCCGCAGCTTGAATTTGGTTTACAGCAGCACCTCCAGCATTACCAATAGTAAGTACACCACTGCGCTCGCCAACGGCAAGCCCTTGTAGTTTAACTACAACTTTTTGACCAAATTGATACGTGTCAGACAAGCTCGCTACGTTAATACGCAACGTAAAGCCCAATCTGGGGTCGTTATCTGGGTTGCTATCGTCTATTTTGTTTTGAATAATAAGTTCCTCAAAAAAATTACCGCCTTTGTCTGTCGATACCACATAACCTTCAATATAAATATCATCCGCAATCACCGCAATGGCATTACCGCCGTTTACAGCTTGTTCATAAAGCGATGCTATGGCCTTAAACGTCGTTAGTTTTTCTGTTGGAATTGTAGGGTCTTCAATCGTAATATTTGGTACCCCAAAATCGTCGTCGTTTATGCAAGACGCTATAAATAAACCTAACATGCCAATACAAATATTTCTCACTGTTCTCATAACACGCATTTTTAATATACTCTATAAATTTTATGTTTTGGGCGTTCCCTGCGCTCATACCTACAAGGTTAAAAAAACCTTGCAGGATCGCTTCGGTCGGGCTTTCCGCTATATCTTTTGTTTCTTACATTCCTGCAAAAGCAGGCATCCACAAGCCTAGCAACAGCTTTCATTACACCTTAGGCATGCTTCATAAAAAAACAAAAGGATGCCGCTGCAATCCCTAACGCGGGTCTCATCTGCCAAAATCAATCTTCTACATTATACCTTTTTTATCAGCTTCATACATTCTCCTTTGGGTAAATTATAAGGCTTGTTTTTAAAACCTATAATTCACATTTAAAAAATACGTAGCACCGCGCCCGTACCAGTATTTCGATCCAAAAACGGGCGTATTCAAAGCTTGGTCGTCGCGCAACTGTCTAAAATTTGCGTTTCTACCTTGTTCAAATCCGCCTGTTCTAAATACAGCGTTCAACACATTATTAATACTAGCAAAAACACTAATGTATTTGCGCCCTATTTTCCATGATTTTCCACCTATTAAATTCACCACCATATAATCGTCAAAACGTTCCTGCTTAAGTAGTTTTCTGGCTAAATCTTCGTCATAATCATTAAACACATTACCATCAAAATCTGTCGTAAAATTAGAGGAGCGTGTTAAGGGGCTCACATCAATATATGTATTTGTAAAAAAATTTGTAGTTGCGCCAAACCACCAAAAATCGGGGTCGCGGTATTCAAAACCCACAGCATACGCCCTATGCGGTCCTGCTGCAATTTTATAATTTTTTAAATTCGATGTTCCAAAATCCTTAAACCCGTCAACAAATCCCGCAGTAATAGAGGCATCATCTGCCTCTGTAGTTAAAAATAAATTAGGATTATTGGCATAGGTAAATTGCCCTACAGACGCCACTGCTTTTAATTTTATGGTTGGTGTTACTTGGGCTTCAACACCTAATTCTGTTCCAATATGTTGCTTGTTAATACCTTGTAAAATCTCTTGAACAAATGCCACATTATCGCCCCCAATACCATCTGCAAAAAAGAACGAAATTTCGTTAGCATCTTCTATTTTTGTATAATACGCTGTAAGTTTTGCCTTAATTATAGGCGACCTAAATACATAGCTCACATCTGTAGTTAATAATTTTTCTTCTGTAATATTTGGCACTACGTTGTGGTTTTCTCTAGAGTTAGAAAACGTATTTCTAAGCGATGGCGCTCTTGTAATATAACCTGCATTTAAGTTTAATAAATGCTTACCCGAAATTTTATACGTTACACCACCTTTTGCTCCAAAACCTGTAAAATTTAAAGTTTCGCCTTTCCCCAAAGAATTATCTGGAAATGCCCCGTTTTGAAACAATCCTTCACGTTGATATTTTGTGTTTGTAAGGCTTCCAGATAAGAAAAAATCTAGTTTGTTATACGTAAATTGGGCTTGTGCAAAGCCACTTATTACGTTTGCAAACAGGTTAAAATTATACTTAAACGTATCGCCTACATTTACTAAACGATTTGGACGCTGTAAATCGTTTTGCGCTTCATTAATATCCTCTGCAAATTGATCGATATCTAGATAGGTAGAAGCGCCAAACAAATCTAAAACTTCAGCAAAATTTTTAGATTTCAAGTTTTGTACATTCAAACCAGCATTTAAAATACCATTGTCATTTAATGCTGTACTTAAAATAGAATTGAATGTAAATTGGGTGTCATCCACACGGTCTTCATACAAAGCGTATCTTGCATTTCCGCCATTTTGGGCATTGGCCGTATTTGCCTCGTAAAAAAGATTCCAATTTACCTGACCATTATTTTGAAAATCTTGCAATGCTATAAACGCAAATTGTAAATCGTTGGGAAAATTACGCTCAAAATAACTGGGTAGATTTTGGTAGTAAGCTGCACTTGGGTTTGCACCGCCGCCTTCTGGCACGCCGTTTACCAAATCAGTGCCGTTATTATCTAATCTACTATTACCTAATTTTCCAAATTGATAGGCTACGTTCGTGTTTAATGTTGTGTTTGCAGCGATAGTCCAATAATGGTTTAGCATAAAAATAGGTTCTTCAACAGTTTTAATTCTGGAGTTGCGTTGTGTTCCATTTTGATATCCCCAATATTCGTTATACCTAATACCTTTTAAATCGAAAACCTCTTGCGTATTAGGCGACGATTTGCCTCTGCGATTTGGTGCATAAATGCCTGTAAAGTTTAAACTATGCGCATTATTCAATTTTTTTTCAACCGCTATAAAAATAGAATTTGCATCGTAGAGTGTGGCGTTTTGGTAGCCTTCATTTCCCCAGCGTCGCCCTAATGAAATTGTATAAGCCCAATTATTTTTTTGTAAACCTGAGGCGTACGTAGCCATTAACCTATTGGTATAACTTCTATTTGAAGACGAATATGTTAATCGCCCACCGCGTCTTGCTTGAGATGCTCTAACATTAATATTTGTTGTGCCTAAAATACCTCCAAAATTATAATCAGAAGGTGCTAAACCCGTTGCTAATTCCTGGTTTCGCATCACATCATTTAAACCGCCCCAATTGCTCCATTGTGGCCTACCATTAAATAATTTATTCATAGGAATGCCATTAATAAGTACGCTGCCATTTTCAGAATCTAAGCCTCTTAATCTAAAAAACGACTGGCTAAACTCAAAAGCTGCAGTTCTTTGAAATACATCTAACGATGATGCTAACAACCCTGTAATATTATCTGCTCCAACCGCATCGTTATCTAATTCATCATCAGATAATGTTATGGTAAATAAGTCTTGACTTTGCGATACGTCCCGCTCTAAAGTCATATCACTAATATCAACGGTTTGCCCATGGTTTACAATAATTGGGAATCGTTTTGTAATATATCCTATTTTAGAAATTTTGAGTACGTGTTCTCCAAAAGGCACATTGGCACTAAATACAAATTCACCTTGAACATCAGACAACATTGTAAGTTCCGTATTTTCTAAGGTGATAGTAACGTTTAATATAGGCTGAAACGATACTGCATCTTTAACACTTCCTTTAAGTACAGTCTTTTGGGAAAAGCTAAACATAGAGAAAAGTCCGAATAAAAAAATGAGGGTTATTTTATTCATAGTTACCTTTTAAGACACGTATTTTTTTAAAAGTTACTTTTTAAATAACTACTAATCAACAACTTTTAGTGTAAACATGTAACTTTGGCTTAGGTTTTGTTTACAATAAATAGCAACTTTTAATAAACTCATGAATTTTTTAAAGCGTATTTTATCGGTAGTTTTTTTGAGCTTTACAATAATGTTTAATGCTCAAGACAAAAAATTTAAAATACACACTATTGCCTTTTACAATTTAGAAAATGTATTTGATACCATAAACGATCCGCTAAAATTTGACGAATACAGCCCAATAATGGAGTTGAAAAAGGGGAGAGCGTTGGCATATAAAAGTAAAGTTAGTAATATAGCCCGTGTAATTTCTGAAATTGGCAAAGACGTTACAAAACAAGCGCCAGCGATACTTGGCGTTTGCGAAGTTGAAAATAAAACGGTTTTAGAAGATGTCATTAATCATCCGCTTATGGTTGGTAAAGATTATGGTATTGTGCATTACGATTCGCCTGATGCTCGTGGTATAGATGTAGGGTTGCTTTATCGTAAAGATGTATTTATTCCAACCAATACGAGTACTTACGAGTTGAAGATTTACGATGACCAAAGTGGAGAACGCATTACCACCAGAGATCAATTAGTGGTGAGTGGCATGTTAGATGGCAGCCGGATGCATTTTATTGTAAACCATTGGCCATCAAGACGAGGTGGAGAAGTAAGAAGTAGCCCCAAACGTATTGCTGCCGCTAAATTAAATAAGCGTATTGTAGATTCTTTACAAAGTGCTGATCCTTATGCGAAAATATGTATCATGGGCGATTTTAATGATAACCCTAATAATTTAAGCTTAAAGAAGACTTTAAAAACCGAAAGGAAACGTAAAAAAGTTAGTTTTAAAGGTTTGTACAATCCTTTTGAAACATTGTACCGCAAAGGTTTAGGTACAACAGCATATCGTGACAATTGGAGTTTGTTTGATCAAATTATCATATCAAAACCCTTGCTCGAAAAGGATTACTCGTCTTACAGGTATTATAAAGCTGGTATTTATAATAAAAACTACTTAATTACATCTAATGGAAAATATAAAGGGTATCCGTTTAGAAGCTGGAATTCTTCAGGATTTACAAATGGCTATAGCGACCATTTTCCTGTGTATATGTATGTGATAAAGGCAGTGGATACTACTTTAAATTAAAAACAAATTTCCATTATAATTACTAATTATAAATCTCAGGGTTTGGATAAAATGCAGCAATGGCAAACCAATAGCTAATTACAGATGTTACAGGCGTTAAAGTTTCCCCTATTCTTGGGCCACTTAATGCTTCTCCAAAAACAGACCAAGTGTTACCTTCGTTATCTTTAAATAATGTTGCTGTTGTTATATTACGTTCGAATTCAAAATCTAGATTAGATTGAGATGCTTTTAGTTCAAACCCCGTAATTAAACTGCCATTACCAACGATAAGATAGTTTTTTTCATTGAAACGATCTTTTATAACATTTCCATTTTCAAAATCTAAAAACTGGTATACTTTAGATTTATCATCATCAATAATAGCATAAATACGTTGTTTGTTAGGCAATGCTGTATTAATTATTTCTGGCCTAAAAATAAATCTATCATTGTTTGTTGCATAATCTCCATATGGTGAAACGCCGTAATTTCTTGAAAACCCTGTATCAGTACTTAAAACTTGGGTATTGGGATAAAGGGTTCTCCATGTGTTCCAATCTGTTTCTACAACACCATATAATTTTGGTGTGTCTCTAATTAACTCACCATTAACACACTCCAATCCTAATTGAGACCAATTACTATCTGTATTTCTATCATACATGATAAGATTTGCATTGTAAAGTAATCCTGAAACACCAAAAGTGCTTCTTTGGTTATTTGATTCACTTTCCCAAGCAAAAGCTGTTCCTGTTAAGGGACAATAATTTAACGTGAAAAACGAACCATTTAACTCATCATTTACTACTTCATGCCAATCTAAAACAATATGTGGATATGCTCTTGCAACACCATCTCTAAAAATACCAACCACTAAATCGTTAGGGTCTAAAAAAGTTGCGGAACTAGCATCAACAAATTTTGGATTATCTATTGAAGGTATGCCATCTTTTCCCGGACCACCATCTCGTATTTCGTTTATGGGAATAAGCCATTCTGTAAATTGGTTTTCAATAGTTTCATCTTGTATGGTGTTATTTGAGCTACTACATGATAGTAATAAAATAAAAAATACGATTACTGAAGCACTTTTTTTCATAGTTACATTATTTTAAAAATATATTTTGTGTAGGTTGTAATTTTAGTAAAATACCAGTAGTAATTCTATAAGTTGGTGTAAGTTGAGTTCCATCTACATTACTATATAACGGTAATTCTGCTCGTGTTGAAACGGTAAGTTTAGGACTTAGGTTTATAGAAAAATCTGGAATTATAAACACCCAATTTCCTCCGGTATTATCTAAGTCAAAACCGTCAATTTGGTCTAAATCGGCATCACGATATTTTAATGAAAGGCTAGGGGTTGCTAAGGTTTTAAATACTAAAAACTGATCGGAAACTCCTAAAAAAGCTTGAATTTCATTTCCAAATTCATAGCTGGAATTATTAAGATAGGTAGTATTTGTTCCTGTATTTCTGTAGATTATCCTGCTTGAAATAGACATAGAAGGTCTAAACTTTGGTTGTTTTAAAGCCGAAATAAAATATATAATATCCCAAGCGTTGCTACCAGGTTGTAAATCTGCATTTAAAGTGATGCCTTGGTTGGTTGTTTCGGTTGAGGATCCAAAAGGAATTTTAGCTCCCAAGCCTAGTTCTAAATTACTATTATTACCTAAAACCTTATCAAAATTATACTTGACTAACACTAAACCGTCGCCAACACCAGAAGTTACATCCAAGTTTTCGTTTCCGAATTGCGAGATGTTTCTACGTTGGTTTACCCAAGTAAATAAACCTTCAACAGCTAACCTATTGGTTATAGCATAACTTGCGTTAAACAGAATAGAATGTGTAATTCTTAGTCTAGAATTATCATTTAAACGTTCTGTACCGTTGTTAAGTGTATTTAGATTATTGTAGTCGTAATTAAGACTAAATTGAAGTGTGCCTTTTTCTTCAATCGACATACCAACGTTGTTAGAAAGTGGAATACCTCCTGAACAACACGTTTGTGCGCGTAATTGAAATGCACAAGCAAGCATAATTACTAAAGATAAACTTTGTAAAATCATAAATTTTAAGAAACGATACTAGTATCGTCGTTGAGGGTATGAATTTCTTACTGTTATTATTGAGTTTTAGTAAAAAAAGGGAAGAATTGACAAGTAATTTTTATCTAAGAAGCATGAGCTGCCCGTTGCAACCTATCGTTTATAGATTTACCTAAACCGTAGTCTGGGAAAATTTCTGCGATAATTACATCTAGATTTAGATGATCTAGTTGGTGCAAGGCTTCATATAATTTAGAAGTCGCTTCTACCAAATCTCCTATTTTAGATACTGTAATTTGGTGTGTTACCTTATCATTTTTTAATTGCTCTTTAAATGCTAAGATACCCACACGTTTGTTAGGGTATTTTGTTAGCGTCTCCAAAATATCGTGCGATAAAACGGTTGGTGTTGTAGGCGCATAATGTTTATCTAGCATGCCCGGTGCTTCAGGATTGTTTTCTTTTTTATTTTTAATGGTAATTGGGCCAACTATAGCTTCAATATCTTCTACAGAAATGGACCCTAAACGGTAAATAACGGGTTCGTTATTTTCAAAACCTACAATGGTAGATTCTATACCATTTTTGCACGCGCCACCATCTAAAACCATTTGTATAGCATCTTTAAAATAGGCATCTACATGTTGTGCTGTTGTGGGGCTAATTCTATTAAATGGGTTTGCGCTAGGTGCTGCCAAAGGAAATTCGAGCTGTTTTAAAAGCTCTAAAGTTAAGGGGTGATTTGGTACGCGAACCGCCACGGTAGTTTTACCCGCTGTAATAATGTCTGGAATGGTATCTTTTTTAGGAAGCACCAAGGTTAGCGACCCTGGCCAAAATGCACGAGCTAATTGTGTTGCTTTTTCTGGTATGGCACTTACAATAGTATCAAGATGATGAATTGACGGAATATGTACTATTAACGGGTTGAATAGTGGGCGTTGCTTGGTTGTAAAAATTGATGTTATAGCCGTTTTACTATAAATATTACCAGCTAAACCATACACGGTTTCTGTTGGAATTGCCACTAGTTCCTCATTATTTAATAAAGCAACGGCTTTTGATATGTCTTTTGAAATAATACTCATGCGCGTTAATTGCGCACAAAATTACTTAAAAATATGATGTGATTTAAGTTTAAAGGATTTATGCTGGCAAGTACGCCCGCGTTAGCGATTGTAGCGGCATCCTTTTTTGAGGCACGAAAAAAAGATATAGCGGAAAGCGCGACCCCGCCTTTTTGCGGGGTAACGCCCTAAATAGTTTGTATATACTTAGGAAGCCGCGATTTTTGCCTATTTTTGCAATGCTATGCAGGAGTTAAAACTTTCAGATTGGTTGCCTACCACAAATAAAGAGGTGAAAATTCGCGGATGGGAAGCGCTAGATGTTATACTATTTAGCGGTGATGCCTATGTGGACCACCCAACGTTTGGGCCTGCGGTTATTGGGCGATTGTTAGAGAGTTTTGGACTGCGTGTGGCTATTGTACCGCAACCTAACGTGAACGATAATTTACAGGATTTTGTGAAGTTGGGGAAACCGCGCTTGTTTTTTGGCGTTACTGGTGGTTGTATGGATCCCATGGTGAGCAACTATAACGCCAATAAAAAACGACGCGATAAGGATGCATACACACCCAATGGCGATATTGGTTTTAGACCCGATTATGCCTCTACCGTTTACAGTAAAATTTTAAAAGAAAAATGGCCTGATACGCCTGTGCTAATTGGTGGTATTGAAGGATCTTTAAGGCGTGTAACCCACTACGATTATTGGAGTGATACGTTAATGCCTACCATTTTAGAAACCTCTAAAGCAGATATGTTGGTGTATGGTATGGGCGAGCAACCACTTCGTGAAATTGTACGACTGCTTGAAAAGGGCGTGCCATTTAGTAGTATAACTACCGTAAAACAAACGGCTGTACTTTTGCAAAAGGACCACAAAATACCAAAAAATAGTAATTGGGAAGATGTTGAGATTGCTTCGCACGAGTTGTGTTTAAAGGATAAAAAGCAGTATGCTTCTAACTTTAAAATTATAGAGCAGGAATCTAATAAATTGGCGGCGCGACGTATTTTTCAAAAGGTAGATGAGAAGGTATTGATGATAAACCCGCCGTATCCAACCATGACAGAGCAAGAGATTGATGCGTCTTTTGATTTGCCGTATACGCGCTTACCACACCCAAAATATAACAAACGTGGTGCTATACCAGCGTTTGAAATGATTAAAACGTCTATAAATATTCATAGAGGTTGTTTTGGTGGTTGTAGTTTTTGTACTATTTCTGCCCATCAAGGAAAATTTATTGCTTCGCGAAGTAAGGCGTCTATTTTAAGAGAAGTAGATATTGTTGCAAATATGCCCGATTTTAAAGGCTACTTAAGTGATATTGGCGGCCCATCGGCAAATATGTATCAAATGAAAGGGAAGGTGCAAGAAATTTGCGATAAGTGTGTGGCGCCGTCTTGTATTTCGCCTGTAATATGTAGTAATTTAGATACTTCGCATAAACCGTTAACGGAGTTGTACCAAGCGGTTGATAGTCATCCAAAAGTAAAAAAATCGTTTATTGGTTCTGGTATTCGCCATGATATGTTGGTGCCTGAGTTTAATAAAAATGCAGATGCTAAAGAGCTAGACGATTATACTGAAGAGGTGATGACAAAACACGTTTCTGGACGCTTAAAAGTAGCGCCAGAGCATACTAGCGACCCTGTACTTAAACTGATGCGAAAACCATCGTTTACGTATTTTCATAAGTTTAAAGAGCGTTTTGATAAAATTAATATTAAGAAAGGCTTAAAGCTACAGTTGATACCTTACTTTATATCAAATCACCCTGCTTGTGAGGCCGAAGATATGGCTAATCTTGCTGCGGAAACTAAAGATATGGGCTTTCAGTTAGAGCAAGTGCAAGGTTTTACGCCTACACCTATGACGGTGGCCACGGTAATTTACTATAGTGGATACCATCCTTACACGTTAAAAAAGGTAAAAACGCCTAAAACTAGAAAAGAAAAAGACGAGCAACATCGTTTTTTCTTTTGGTATAAAGATGAAAATAAAGCGTGGATTAAAAACACGTTGAATAAACTGGGGCGTCAAGATTTATTGGATGTACTACTTCCTGCCAAAACCGAAAAATGGCGTAAAAACAAACCCGGTAAACCAAAGCATACGTTTGACGATGCGGTGCCTTTTAATCAACGAAAAAATAAGGCTAAGTTTAAGAGCAAGAAGAAGCGTAGGTAAGTGTAATTTTTAACCATTTGCCAAAACTAATTTGTAGCGCTTTATAACTTTAAAAACGCAGTTCACTTTATATTTATCTATTATTTACACGCTTTAAGATTTGTTAACAAAACCTGTTAAGTTAGGGTTAAACCCTTTGTTTTATTTGGATGCACCGTGTTTGCAGTGTATATTGAATGGAGAATTTAATAACAAATAAAATAATCACAAATGGAAAATTTAAAAAGAAAGACCGTTGCGATTTTAGCAACTAATGGATTTGAAGAAAGTGAATTAAAATCACCAAAAAACGCGCTAGAAGCAGCAGGAGCTGATGTACATATTGTATCATTAGAGTCTGGTGAAATTAAAGGTTGGGCAGATGGCAATTGGAGCAGTAACACCTATAAGGTAGACAAAACGCTAGATGAAGTTAGCCAAAGCGATTATAACGCGCTTGTACTACCAGGTGGCGTGATAAACCCAGACACACTGCGTAAAAATGATAAAGCTGTAAGTTTTGTAAAATCATTTTTTGAACATCACAAACCCGTAGGCGCAATTTGTCACGCACCATGGTTACTGGCAGAAGCCGATGTTTTACAGGGGCGCAAAGTAACTTCATACAATTCTATAAAAACCGATATTGTAAATGCAGGCGCAAATTGGGTAGACCAAGAGGTAGTAGTAGACGAAGGCTTGGTAACCAGTAGAAATCCGAAAGATTTACCAGCGTTTAACGCCAAAATGGTAGAGGAAGTGTATGAGGGCAAGCATGAAATGCAAACTGCCTAAAATATCCTAAATAGCTTGTAAATAGCAATTACAATTATTTAATTTATAATAAAAATCCTGAAGGTAAAAAGCCTTCAGGATTTTTTTGTTTTTACAGCACTTGCTTAGGCTATGAAACTGCATTATCAAGAGTTATTAGTGGCGTCCCTTTTAGGGGACAATCTTTCTATTAACTATTTGGGCTTGATGATGTATGTTGTAGTTTTGATGTTTCCTAAAAAGGAGGAGGTGTGCTTAAAAGTTTGAGTTTTGTCCCCTTAAGGGGACTTTAGGGATGTTTTAATTTAATGCGCTTCCAGCCAATTCAAACCAGTATCCACTTCAACATCCAAAGGCACATCCATTTTAAAAGCACCTTCCATCTCAGTTTTTACTAAGGTTTTTATAGTTTCCAATTCTGGTTTATATACATCAAATACTAATTCATCATGCACTTGTAGTAGCATTTTGGTTTTATAATTGCCTTCTTGTAATTTGTTATAAATATTAATCATGGCAATTTTAATAATATCTGCTGCACTACCTTGTATTGGGGCGTTTACAGCATTACGCTCTGCTGCACCACGAACCACAGCATTTCTAGAATTTATGTCTTTTAAATAACGACGACGCCCTAAAATGGTTTGCACATAGCCATTATCGCGGGCAAAATCAACTTGCTCGCTCATGTAGGCACGTAACTTTGGGTAGGTTGCATAATACGTATCAATGAGTTCTTTAGCTTCGCTTCTTGATAAATCGGTTTGGTTGCTCAATCCAAACGCAGAAACACCATAAATAATACCAAAATTTACCGTTTTAGCATTGCTACGTTGCTCACGTGTTACCTCATCTATACCTACATTAAATACTTTTGAAGCGGTAGAGGCGTGAATATCTTCCCCGTTTTTAAAGGCTTCAATCATGGTTTCTTCTTTACTTAATGCGGCGATAATGCGAAGCTCTATTTGCGAATAATCTGCTGCTAATAATATGTAATCTTCGCTTCGCGGAATAAATGCCTTTCGAACTTCACGACCTCGTTCTGTTCTAATAGGAATATTTTGAAGGTTAGGGTTATTGCTACTTAATCGTCCTGTAGCGGCAACAGTTTGCATATAATCGGTATGCACACGACCTGTAGCGTCTTCAACTTGATTAGGAAGCGCGTCTACATAAGTACTTTTTAATTTAGAAAGCCCTCTGTATTCTAATATGTTTTTAATGATCTCATGATCTTTAGCCAAATAACTTAAAATTTCCTCACCAGTAGCGTATTGTCCTGTTTTGGTTTTTTTAGGCTTGTCTACAAGTTTTAATTTTTCGAATAAAACAATGCCTAACTGCTTTGGTGAGCCAATATTAAATGTTTCTCCTGCAGCATCGTAAATATTTTTTTCTAGAGTTGCAATATCTTTATTTAGCGCATCAGATAATGAATTCAGAAATTTTTCATCAAGATTAATACCTTCTAATTCCATAGCCGCCAAAACTCTAAGCAACGGAATTTCAATATCATTAAACAGCTTTTGTGTATTAGTTTCTCCTAATTCATTTTGAAAATGTTCTTTTAACTGCAACGTAATATCAGCATCTTCAACCGCATATTCGGTTTGTTTTTCTAAAGGTACATCGCGCATTGATAATTGGTTTTTTCCTTTTTTACCAATTAAAGTTTCAATAGAAATAGGGGTGTAATTTAAGTAGGTTTCTGCCAATACATCCATATTGTGGCGCATATCTGGATTGATAAGATAATGTGCCAACATGGTATCAAACAATTTGCCTTTTACCTCAACATTATACTTGGCTAAAACTTTGATATCGTATTTTAAATTCTGACCAACTTTTTCAATAGTTTCACTTTCGAAAAACGGACGTAGCTGCTCTATCAACTCTTGCGCTTCTGCTTTATCTTCGGGAAACGGCAGATAAAACCCTTTGCCAACTTCCCAAGAGAAAGCTATACCAACCAATTCTGCAGTAAGCGGATTTAATCCTGTAGTCTCAGTATCAAAACAGACTGAGGTTTGATTCATTAGGTTTTTAATAAATAGCTTAGTTGCCATACCAGAAGCTACACTTTGGTAAAAATGCGATGCGGTTTCAGCCGTTTTTCTTGAAGATGCAGCACTTGTTTCAGTATCTGTTTCTTTTGAAGGGTCTGCTCCAAATAACGAAAATTGTCCTGCACCAGCAGCTGTGACTTCCTTTGGTGTTGCTTTTGTTTCGGCTGTTGCCGAAGTTGCAGTGGTTTGGTTTGTTGTTGGTGTTTCGGTTGCAAACGTTTTTACAAAATTATCAGTTAATCGTCTAAATTCTAATTCTTGGAAAATGGTTTTTACTTTTTCTACATCTGGATGGTCCAACTCAAAATCTTTCGCATTAAATTCAACCGGAACATCTAGCATAATAGTTGCTAGTTTTTTGGAAAGTAAACCTAATTCGCCATTTGCTTCAACCTTCTCTTTCATTTTTCCTTTTAGCTGATCGGTATTTGCCAAAAGGCCTTCCATACTCCCAAACTGCGCTAAAAACTTTTTAGCAGTTTTTTCACCTACGCCCGGTAATCCTGGAATGTTATCACTTGAGTCGCCCATCATACCCAAAAAGTCAATCACTTGCATGGGGTCGGTTACTTCAAATTTTTTCTGAACTTCAGGAATGCCCCAAGTTTCATAACCACCACCAAACACGGGGCGATACATAAAAATGTTTTCGGTGACTAGTTGCGCAAAATCTTTATCTGGTGTCACCATAAAGGTTTTAAAGCCTTCTTTTTCTGCTTGTCGCGATAAGGTTCCAATCACATCATCGGCCTCATAACCTTCCTTCACCATAATAGGAATATGCATGGCCTTTAAGATGTTACAAATATGTGGAATTGCGGTACGAATACCTTCGGGCGTTTCGTCTCTATTGGCTTTGTATTCTTCATACATTTCTACACGGTCGGCACTTCCGCCTTTATCAAAACACACTGCTAAATGGTCTGGTCGTTCGCGTTTAATTACGTCTAAAAGCGAATTCATAAACCCCATAATAGCCGAGGTGTCTTCTCCTTTGGAATTAATTCGTGGATTCTTTATAAACGCATAATACCCTCTAAAAATTAAAGCGTAAGCATCTACTAAAAAAAGGCGTTTTTGGTCTGACATTTTGTATGTTTTGATAGAACATCAAAGCTACAAAAAGTTAGGCTTAATTGTGTTATGGTAAATTAGTTAATACGTTACATTTTGTTTGTCTAAAACCGTTTTGGTTCTAAAGGCATAAAATACCAAATACGCAAAACAAGCTACTGCGATCCAGTAAGAGGATTGAATATTGAAAACATCGGCAAGTTTTCCTTGTACTGGAGGAATAATGGCACCACCAAGAATCATCATCACTAAAAACGCAGAACCTTGTGAGGTATACTTGCCTAAACCAGCAATACTTAACGTGAAAATACATGGCCACATAATAGAGCAAAATAATCCACCAGATAAAAAGGCAAACAATGCCATGTTTCCTGAAGAAAACAACCCAATTAACATGGCTATAACACCTAATAAACTAAAGGTTTTTAATGTGTTTACAGGATTATCTTTAGCATAGAAGAACCCTAAAATTTGAACAGCGATACACACTGAGAAAAATAAAATTTCGTTTGTAGAAAACGTGTATTTGATAGAATTTACCAGAACGATTACCCCAAGCGCAATATATGGCACTATAATTTGAAGTGCTTTTTTTAAACCTTTACTTGGGTTAAAAACAGTAATAGCGCCCACCCAACGCCCAATCATTAATCCGCCCCAATATAATGAGATGTATTTGCCCAATTCAGAATCGTTTAAAACGGGTAAACCTAGGCCGTTTAATCCAGAATCGCCTACACCTTTTTTAAGTAATTCTCCCAAATTACTGCCAATAGTTACTTCTACACCAACATAAGTAAAAATGGCTAACATCCCCAAAACCAATTGTGGATATTTCATTGCGCCCCAACCTTCAGGTTTTTTTGAAGCACTAGAGTTTGCAATAAAAATAGACGCTATTACAGCAAATAACGCTACGAAAAGTACGATTAAACGTTGTTGCTCTAAATCTTCAGAGGCAACAGCATTACCAGAATATGTACTAAAAATATAACCAAAACACCCAACAATAATGAGCGTTAAAACAATAAGTAAGTTTTTAGCTTTATTGGCAGACTCAAAAGCGGTATCAGATTTAAGATCAGGTAATTTTTTTGAAAAATAAAATAGCGCAGCAGCAAGCAAAAATAGTACCCCAACACCTACATATAACCACTGTACTGTAATAAGCGTAATCTCGTTATTGTTAATCATTTTAGCCAACTCACTAGTAGACCACGATGCTGAACCAAATATAATAAGGCTAACTACAACGGGTCCAATGGTGGTTCCGAAAGAGTTAATACCTCCTGCTAAATTTAAACGATGAGAGCCTGTTTTTGGATCGCCCAATGCAATTGCAAACGGATTTGCAGCGGTTTGTTGTAAAGAAAAGCCCAAACCAACAATAAATAATACCACAAGCACAAAATAAAATACTGCAGTTTGCCCTTGTTCTGCGCCAGCTGTGGCAGGAAACATAATAAATGCGCCTATTGCTGATAACAATAAACCATATACAATACCATTTTTATAGCCCCAATTATTTAAAA
Source organism: uncultured Flavobacteriaceae bacterium (assembly GCA_937923515.1). Taxonomy (GTDB): domain Bacteria; phylum Bacteroidota; class Bacteroidia; order Flavobacteriales; family Flavobacteriaceae; genus Jejuia. The sequence goes on along the minus strand of CALDUF010000002.1, from coordinate 23,839 downwards.
TATCGCGTTTTACTGCGCTAGATAAAATAAACAACAATAATGCGCCAATATAGTAAGCACCATAAAATGCAAAATCTACTAATTGTGATTGAAATTGATCAATGTTAAAATAGGTTTTACAAAACGGAATAAACACACCGTTTGATGCAGCTATAAAGCCCCAAAAGAAAAATACGGTTACTAGAGTGGCTAAGGCAGATTTATTGTTTTGATGGTTCATAAAGCGAAGGTTATATCTAATTACACGCACCTAAGATACTAAAATGAACAGCAAATGATAATAGATTGAAATAAACTTATATATCTCTTTTTTTTAGAAAACCATTAACACTATTATAAGATTTTAAGGAGGCGTATATGCGTATCTTTACCAAAAAAAGAAAATAGTGCGCTGGTTAATTTTACTACTCATTTTTGTTGTTATTGAAGTTTATGCATTTCAAGCATTTAGGGCCATATCTAAAAACATATGGTTGAGTATATTTTACTGGAGTGTTACATTTTTAGTTGTTGGTAATTGCTTTTATCGATTGTATGGTCTAGCATCAAGATCAGATTACGGTACGCCGCAAGCCTTTGCATTTGGCTTTTTAATAGCGCTTTTGGTGCCTAAAATGATAATTATTGCCCTAATGTTTGCCGAAGATGTTTTTAGAGTACTGCAAGCTATTTTTAGATACTTTACTGAAGGGGCCAATTCGGGTGTAAATTACTTGCCTTCTCGTAGAGCATTTATTTCTAAAATAGCTTTAGGCATTGCATCCATACCTTTTGGTGCTATACTTTACGGACTTTATAAGGGGAAATACAATTTTAAAGTTTTAAAATACACTTTAACTTTTGAAGATTTACCAGAAGCTTTTGATGGCTATAAACTTACCCAAATAAGCGATGTACATTCTGGAAGTTTTGATAATAAGGATAAAGTTGCCTATGCTATCGATTTGATTAACGCGCAAGAAAGTGACGTGATTTTGTTTACTGGTGATATGGTAAATAACGAATCGAAAGAGATGCTGCCTTACGTTGATATTTTTAGTAAACTTAAAGCTAAGGACGGGCTATTTTCAGTATTGGGAAATCATGATTATGGTGATTATTTAAGATGGCCATCAAAGGCAGCAAAAGCACAAAACTTAGAAGATTTAAAAATCATTCAAAAACAAATAGGTTTCGATTTATTGTTGAATGAAAGCAGGTTTATAGAACGTAATGGGCAAAAAATAGCGCTAGTAGGGGTTGAAAACTGGGGCGCAGGCGGATTTAAAAAAGCAGGAGATTTAAAGAAGGCTGTGGCCAACGTTGCTAAAAACGATTTTAAGATATTGATGAGTCATGATCCTTCGCATTGGGAAAAACAAGTAATACATGATGATTATCATTACCATTTAACATTAAGTGGGCACACACACGGGATGCAATTTGGTATAGAAATACCTGGTTGGTTTAAATGGAGTCCCGTAAAATGGCGCTACAAATATTGGGCTGGTATTTATGAAGAACTCGGTCAGTTTATAAATGTAAACAGAGGTTTTGGCTATTTAGGATTTCCAGGACGCGTAGGGATTTGGCCAGAAATAACCGTTATAGAACTTAAAAAAGGTGTAAAAACGGTTTAATTGTGTGGAAATGTTATATTTAAAAGTAAATTACTTATTTTTATAATTAGCTAAAGTGTTTGCAACCAACCAACACTTTAAAATAATAGATTAGCACATGTCAAAATTTGGAGAACTCATCGATGTTGAAATTCCAGTTCTGTTTGATTTTTATGCAGAATGGAACGAACAATCTACCGCTATGCATCCTATTCTTCGTGATGTAGCTGCTGCACTTGGTGATAAGGCTAAAGTTATAAAAATTGATGTTGAAAAAAATCTAGAACTAGCCGATGCACTCCGCGTAAAAGATTTACCAACTTTAATTATTTATAAAGACGGTGAAATGAAATGGCGCCAAAGTGGCGAGCAGCAAGCAAATGCACTTATCGATATAATTCAAAAATATATTTAATTTTTTATTAAATATTTCAATAATATTACCAAACTAAACAGGGTTAGTTACGTTTCTTAACTACTTGATAAATATGCTCCAGTTTTTTAAATCTCAATTAATAAAAATTAAGTATCTGTAATTAAAAGCAGAAGCTTTAGTACCTTCAGCATGTATAATTAAGAAAATTGAAATTCCTCTCTTCGTAGGAATGTACTATATTTACACCATGCAAATACCTGAAGGTAAAAAAATTTATTTTGCTTCCGATAACCATTTGGGAGCTCCCACTAAAGCAGCCTCTTTTCCTCGTGAAAAAAAATTTGTAGCATGGTTAGACGACATAAAAGAAGATGCGGCAGCTATATTTCTTTTAGGAGATTTATTCGACTTTTGGTTTGAATATAAAACCGTAGTTCCAAGAGGGTTTACCAGAACTTTAGGCAAGCTTGCCGAAATTGCAGATTCGGGTATCCCAATTCACTATTTTGTTGGGAATCACGATTTATGGATGAATGGCTATTTTGAGGAAGAATTAGGTATTCCAGTATACCATAAACCCAAAGAATTTACGTTTAACGATAACACTTTTTTTATAGGTCATGGCGATGGATTAGGACCTGGAGATAAGGGCTACAAGCGCTTAAAAAAAGTATTTACAAATCCGTTTTTTAAATGGGTATTCCAGTGGGGACATCCTGATATTGGTATGCGAATAGCACAATATTTTTCAGTTAAAAATAAATTGATTTCTGGTGATGACGACGCTACTTTTTTGGGCGAAGATAACGAATGGCTTGTGCAGTATTGTAAACGAAAACTAGAAGATAAACACCGCGATTTTTTTGTGTTTGGTCATAGGCATTTGCCGTTAGATATTAATTTAAATGAAAATTCAAAATACATCAACCTTGGCGATTGGATCCAATATTATACCTATGGTGTTTTTGATGGAAATTCATTGTCTTTAAAAACGTTTCAACCGTCTTAAATCTTTTAAAATGAAAAATATCTGTATCTTTCTGTTTGTAATCATAAGTCTTTCATCTTGTAAAGCATACAAGTCTAAAGACGTCAATTCATCACAAATGACATACGCAACATTTAGAGCAACACAACAAAGTTTCAACTCGCAAGACGGAAAAATAAGCTACATTGATAAAGGGAAAGGGCCTGTTATTGTTTTACTGCATGGCGTGCCTACTTCTGGTTGGTTGTATAGAAATATAATTGATGACTTAGCTAAAACAAACCGCGTTATTGTACCAGATATGTTAGGGTTTGGCTCTAGCGATTCACCAGATGGTTACGATATATATTCTGAAAAAAATCACGCAAAACGCTTATTAGCCTTGATGGATTTTTTGAAAATAGAACAATGGTCGCATGTTATGCATGATGCTGGTGGTTTGTGGACTTGGGAACTTATAGAATTAGCACCAAACCGTATTAAAAATATGGTAATGCTAAATACTATTATTTACGAAGAAGGGTTTGATCCTCCTATTCGTTTTAAAAAAGGATTTTTTGCTAAAACCGCTATGTGGAGTTATAGAAGTGGCATTACAACAAATATGATGTTAAAAGGTTTATTTAAAACCGGATTAACAGAAAATAGGTTAACTAAAGTTGATGTTGAAGGTTATAAAACCCCATTAAGAGAAGGCAAAACTAAAGCCATGTATTACTTTTTTACACAAACCTGTAATGCTTTAAAGAACTACCAACCCATGATTAGTAAGCTTAACATTCCTGTGGCTGTTATTTGGGGTAGAAACGATGATTTTTTAAAATGGAACCCACAAAAAGATCGTGTAGTGCAAGATTTAAATATCAATGAAAATAACATTACGCTTTTAGATGCAAAACACTTTATTCAAGAAGAACAACCGCAAGTAATTAGCGAAACAATTTTAAACTTTATTACACCTTAAAGTCATTCGCTTTTACTGGCTTCAATATCTTCTGTTAAATCTAAATCTCTTAAATCAGTATTTTTTAAGCCCATAGCAACTACAGTAATTAGTGTAGCGCACCCACCTAGCACAACAGCTAATGGTGCACCAAATAGTTTTGATGCGATACCACTTTCTAAAGCACCTAATTCATTAGATGATCCTACAAACATAGAATTTACTGCGCCAACTCTACCGCGCATGTCGTCTGGCGTTTTAAGTTGAAGAATCGTTTGGCGTATTACCATAGACACCCCATCAAAAATTCCAGCAACAAATAAAGCAATAACACTAAGCCAAAATAGTTTTGAAGCTCCAAAAACAATCATTGCTACACCAAATCCAAAAACAGCGATAAGTAGTTTTTTGCCTGTGTTTTTAGTTATTGGCAAATATGTTGTTGCTAGCATGGTTAAAATGCTACCTAAAGAAAGTGCTGCATTTAATATACCAAACCCCGTTGGTCCCGCATCTAAAACATCTTTAGCAAATACCGCAAATATGGCAACTGCACCGCCAAATAGTACAGCAATCATATCTAAAGTTAAAGCGCCTAAAACTACTTTATCACTAAAAACAAATCGTAAACCAACCTTTAAACTTTCTTTTATAGACTCGTTTATTTTTTTGTTTAATACAGGCTTCTTTTTAATAAAAAACACTAGAATAAAAGCCACAATTACTAAAGAAAATATAATACCTAATGTGTGGTGTACACCAATCCATGCTACTAAAAACCCGCCAACCAATGCTCCCGTAACAGAGGCTCCTTTCCAGGTACTACTGCTCCATGTTGCGGCATTTGGATAAACGTGTTTTGGAACCAATAAAGCAATTAATGAAAATATAGTTGGCCCAAAAAATGCTCTTAAAATACCACCAAAAAAAACAAGGCTGTAAATACCTATTAGAATACTAGTGGTATGCCACGTGGTTTCAATAGTTTGTGAGGTTAGCCAAAACAACCCAAAACTAATTAAAGAGAATAAAGCAATAATACATGCAAATAGGTTGCGCTTTTCTTTTCTATCTACAATATGGCCTGCAAAAGGCGCCATAAAAAATGCAGGTATAAATTCGCAAGCGCCAATAATTCCTAAGCTCAATTCGTCATTTGTTAGCGCATATACTTGCCACTCAATAACTATAAATTGCATAGACCACCCAAAAACTAAAGCAAATCTCAATAATAAAAATATATTGAATTCTTTAATGCGTAATGCTGCGTATGGGTCGTTTTTATGCATTTTTATTTTTGAGGTTATTATTTGCTATGTGTTACGTTATTTAATATCTCGTAATTTTAATTGTAAAGATACCTTACCTTGCCATTCGTTTTCATCAATAGAATATACGGCATTAAAAGGTTTTCCATCAGAAATTAAATGGTGTTTATCTCCCATACCAAAGCCAATACAAACTATATTTTGAGCGCCTTCTTGTTTTACAGTTAATCTTAAATGTGTTTTGTCTTCGCCTACACATTTTCCATAGCCTGTATCTTTTAAGTTTTCAGTCATAAATACAGGTGTCATATTACTTGGACCAAAGGGCGCAAACTGACTTAAAATCCGATAGAATTTTGGAGTAATATCTTTTAAGTCTATTTGGGTATCAATCTTAACTTCAGGAATTAATAAATTTCTATCAATTGTTTTAGATACTTCATCTTCAAAAGCTTGTTTAAAAGCCTCATAATTTTCTGCCTTTAAGGTTAAGCCAGCTGCATATTTATGGCCACCAAATTGCTCAATATGTTCTTTACATGCCTCTAAAGCATTATATACATCAAACCCTTTTACAGAGCGTGCAGATGCCGCCAACATTTCACCACTTTTAGTAAACACCAATGTAGGACGATAATAGGTCTCAGTAAGTCTAGATGCTACGATACCAATAACACCTTTATGCCAGTTTTCATCATAAACTACTGTGGTAAGGCGTTTTTGTTCTTTTAGTGTTTTTATTTGTTCTAGTGCAGCTACGGTTATTTCTTTATCGGTGGCGCGTCTTTCTAAATTATAGTTATCAATATTTGCAGCGTGTGTTTTGGCTAACTCATAATCCTCTTCTGCTAGAAGCGCGACTGCAAAATTACCATGCTCCATTCGTCCTGCTGCATTAATTCTTGGTGCTATTATAAAAACCACATCGGTAATAGTGAGTTCGGTTTTTTCAATCTGGTCTAAAATGGCTTTAATTCCAGGTCTTGGTTTGGTATTGATAACATGCAATCCAAAATAAGCGAGCACTCTATTTTCACCGATAATAGGCACAATATCTGCCCCAATTGCAGTGGCAACTAGATCTAAATACGGTAATAAATCTTCGGGTGTTTCACCATCTTTTTGTGCTAACGCTTGAATTAATTTAAATCCAACACCACAACCACATAACTCTTTAAAAGGGTAATTACAATCGCTTCGTTTAGGATCTAAAACCGCAACAGCATTAGGAATTTCTTTTCCTGGTCTGTGATGATCACAGATAATAAAATCGATGCCTAAGGATTTGGCATAGTCTACTTTTTCTATAGCTTTAATGCCACAATCTAAAGCTATTATTAAAGAAAAATCGTTTTCTAAAGCAAAGTTAATGCCTTTATAGGAGACACCATAACCCTCGTCGTATCGGTTAGGAATATACGTGTATACTAAACCGTGTTTAGTTTTTAAATAGGTAGACATTAACGCTACAGCTGTAGTGCCATCAACATCATAATCACCATATACCAAAATATTTTCTTTGTTGGCAAAGGCCTGTTCTATTCTGGCTACAGCCTTATCCATATCTTTCATAGCATACGGATCATGCAAATGCTTTAAACTGGGGCGAAAAAATGCTTTAGCTTCATCGTACGTTTCAATACCACGCTGTACCAAAAGTGTAGCGGTAAATTCATCTACTTGGAGGTTTTCCTGTAAATGTTTTACTTTTTCTAAATCTGGTTTTGGTTTAAGCGTCCAACGCATTTATAAAGGTTTAATTTAAAAGTATATGAACTAGAAACTCTAAATACTTAGGCTTTTATAGCTTTAGGCACTTTTGGAGTGAAAAAATGTTTCAATACTTAAATCTGAAAATTTACGAAACATTTCCATAACGCCGCAGTATTTTTCAATTGATAAATCTACCGCCTTTTGTAGTTTCTTATCATTTAAGTTTTCGCCATAAAAATGAAAATGCATGGTTACCTTATCGTAAATTTTAGGATGCTCGTCTGTTAAATTAGCTTCAACTTCAATATTAAAATCGTCTACATCTAATTTCATTTTTTTTATTAATGATGCTACATCTAGTCCAGAACAGCCTGCTAAACCTGATAGCATTAATGCTTTTGGGCGATACCCTTCACTTTTACCTCCGTTTTCTTCGCCTGCATCAATAAATAGATTGTGTCCTGAAGGGTTAGTGCTTTCAAATCGCATATTACCCAACCATTTTGTAGAAACTTTTACTGCCATCTTTAAATAATTTTGTTACTTGTAGTTCTCAAAAATACTATTAAAAAAACAAAATATGCCTTTAGTTACACCATTATCTCCAGACCACGATTTAGAAACGAAAGCCCTTGCTGAATTTTTTAATGAAACCTTAGGGTTTTGTCCAAACTCTATATTAACCATGCAACATCGTCCTGCTATAAGTAAGGCATTTATTAATTTAAATAAAGCGGTTATGGCGAATGAAGGTAGGGTAACTTCAGCTTTAAAACGTATGATTGCCTGGGTGTCTAGCAATGCTACGGGTTGCCGTTATTGTCAAGCACATGCTATTCGCGCTGCAGAACGTTACGGTGCAGAGCAGGAGCAATTAGATAATATTTGGGAATACAGAACACATCCTGCTTTTAGCGAAGCAGAGCGTGCTGCTTTAGATTTTTCTTTGCAAGCATCTAGAGTACCAAATGCAGTTGATGAAGCCATTAAAGAACGTTTATACCAATACTGGAACGAGGGAGAAATTGTTGAAATGCTTGGGGTGATTTCACTCTTTGGTTATTTAAACAGATGGAATGATTCTATGGGAACTTCTATTGAAGATGGTGCTGTTGAAAGCGGTGAACAGTATTTAGGAAAACATGGTTGGGAGAAAGGGAAACATTCATGATTTTGGATTGGTTAATAATAATTTTAGATTTACGATTACTATAAAATACGCCTCTTAAATTATGAATGATTTAAAATGCCCAAATTGTAAAGAAGATATCTCACAAGTTGAAATAGACTGTGAACATTGTGGGTTTCCGTTATCGGATACAGATAAAGAAAAATCAATTTTTATTGGAAAGCAAATTTCTAATAAGTCTAAAATTGGAGACGCCAAAGAATCTCAAGTAAAAGCACAGCGTATTTTGTACATTATAGGTGGCTTTCAAATTATTAATGGTGTTTTGGTATACCTAAATACTAGGAATATTACTGATGTTGTATTCTATATTATTCTTGGTCTGCTTTTAGGAGTATTTGGATATTTTTCTTCAAAAAAACCGATACTGTTTTTGTCTTTAGCTTTAATACTTATTTTAAGTTATTATGGGTTTTTATACATAATTGATCCTGAATTTATATTTAGAGGAATTTTATGGAAAATTGTTATAATAGCGTTTTTAGTTTATGGCATTTGGAATTCAATGGAAGCTCAAAAACTAAAAAAAGAACATAAATTTTTAGAAAAATAATAATTTATTTTCAATATAACACATTGAATTCTTGATAGAAACCTAAGGGTTATCTCTTAAATAAGATTTTTAATTCTATTTCTCAATACAGGTAATACCTCCTTATCAAACCAAGGGTTTTTAGTTAACCAAAATCTATTTCTTGGCGATGGATGTGGTAATGGCAAATATTTTGGTAAATAGTCTTGAAAATTATCAACCGTTTCCGTTAAGGTTTTTTTTGCGCCCTTTCCTAAGTAATACTTTTGGGCATACATGCCTATTAAAATAACTAAATCTACATGTTTTAGTTCATCAAACAATGGTTTGTGCCATTGTGGTGCGCATTCTGGTCTGGGTGGTAAATCGCCTGTTTTTCCTTTTCCCGGATAGCAAAACCCCATGGGGATTATCGCAAACTTTTTTTCATCATAAAAGTCTTCATCAGTTACATTTAACCATTTACGCAATTGCCTACCACTGGCATCATCCCAAGGAATTCCTGAAGCATGTACTTTTGTTCCTGGTGCTTGACCAATAATAACAATTTTAGATTTTGGATGCGCAGAAACTACAGGCCTTGGGCCTAAAGCCAAATGTTCTTTACAAATGGTACATTGCGATATATCGTTCAATAAGGCTTCCATATGTTCTTAAATTCTAAACGTGTTATATTTTTACTAGATTTTGAAATAAATTAAGAAAAAGGCACCACTTTATTTTTTTGTAAGTGCATTGCTCTCAAAATATAAGCCTTCAAAACCAGTTTTCATAAAGTTTCTTATGTTTTGATGTCCGTCGCCCTTTGGGTCTTCCAAAACATCTTCAAAGTAAAATTTACCAAAGCAAGCTAAAGTTTCAGTTTTAGATAGTCCTTGCGCTTTTGCAAAAGCAAATAGTTTGCAAGAGCCTGAGTTTTGTCCTTCAACATTTTCTAAAGTTCCGTTTTTAAATGCCGTTGGTGTAAAATCGTAATTTGCCTCAATTACGCTCATAGTTTCAGAAAACTCAATGGTTTTTGGTGCCTCCTTTAATTTTGTTTTAAATAATTCTATAGTCATTTTTAATATTTTATTTTCCTTTTCCTCCAACTACTATAACAATTTCACCTTTTGGAGGCTTGTTGGTATAATGCGCCAAAACTTCTTTTGCAGTGCCACGAACAGTTTCTTCGTATAATTTAGTGAGTTCTCTAGATACCGAAACTGGACGTTCTTCTCCAAAATACTCACAAAAATGCCCTAGGGTTTTAACTAATTTATGCGGGCTTTCGTAAAAAATTATGGTTCTAGTTTCTTCAGCTAGTAATAGTAATCGTGTTTGCCTGCCTTTTTTTACTGGCAAAAACCCTTCAAATATAAATTTATCATTTGGTAATCCAGAATTTACTAAAGCAGGTACAAAAGCCGTTGCTCCTGGTAAACATTCAATTTCTATATTGTTTTCAATACACGCTCTAGATAATAAAAATCCAGGATCGGAAATGGCAGGTGTGCCAGCATCACTTATTAATGCTACCACAGTGCCGCTTTTTAATTTTTGTATAATACCTTTTACCGTTTTATGCTCGTTATGCATGTGGTGCGATTGCATGTGCGTGGTAATTTCAAAATGCTTGAGTAATTTTCCAGAAGTTCTGGTATCTTCGGCGAGTATTACATCTACTTCTTTCAACACCTCTATAGCTCTAAAGGTGATGTCTTTTAAATTTCCTATTGGTGTAGGAACAAGGTATAGTTTACTCATAGGTTAACATGATTGAAATGGCATCTTTTTTTGAGGCACAAGAAAGAGATTTAAAGAAACTTTTTGTGTTTACGAATTAATTCAAAATAACGGTTTTTTATAAGATTTATTGCGCTGTTTAAGCAACTAATTTAGCAAATAAATCACAGATAGAAAGTCCTCGCGGACTTTTGTAAGTAGGCTCTAATTAGCAATGAATTTTATACGGTTTTAGCAACTGGCATTTTTCATTCATTTAGTCGAGATTCTAAATTCATACGTTGGTGTAGTACTCTTATTATCTCAATTTGTTCTTTCTTAAGATTAATGTTGTAGAAAATAAAGTGTGATTTTATTCGAGCCCGAAAATACCCTTTTCTTATTTGATTATAATCCTCTCCAGATTTAGGATTTTTAGTTAAATATTCAATTTCATCAATTATCAAATTCAAATATCTGTCAGCTTGTTCAACGGACCAATTCTCGAATGTATAAAGCCATATATTTTCAATATCTCTATTGGCTTCTTCACTGATTATATAGTTCATTATTCAGTCAGATGCTTTTGATGTAATTGTTTTAAAAGCTTATTTCGGTCAAAATTTTCGACAAATCCCGATTTCTCTCCTTTTTTAAGTTCCTTAATGAGTTTCACTTTTTTGGATTCCTCGTGTTCAAACATTCTCAATGCTGCTCTAACAACTTCACTTGCTGAAGCGTACTTTCCAGTTTTTATTTGACGTCTTATGAAGCTGTCGAAATAGTCGCCTAACAATATAGATGTGTTTTTAGCCATAACTACTTTTTTCAAATATACCAACTCTTGGTATCAATTCAAAATTTTAAGCTTGAGATTCCGTCCGGGTTTTTGCCTGTTGTTAACGGTTAGGCTATGAACAGTTGCGTGGGTTAGAACGAACTTTTGCAAGTACACGACAAGTTGAAAATTTCGCAGGAATTTCTAGGATAAGCCTGTAATAGCAATTGTTTATAGCCATTGTTAGCTTTTAGTGCTTTTAAGTTTGTGGCAAAATATTATTCAATAATTAATTTTGAATTTACCCTGTTATTATTCTTGTCAATGATTTCAATATAGTAAATGCCTGAATCTAATTCAGAAATATTTACATTAGATTTTTTTGTAGATAATATAAGTTGACCAATTGAGTTATAGACATTAATATTTTTTAATAGTTCCATATTAACCAAATCCACATTAACAAAAGTCTTTGCCGGATTTGGATAGATTTTCAAATCAAGGAATTTATTTTCTTCAGTTGACAACAATGCTGACATATCATAAACTCTTACATGACCTGAATCCATTCCGTTCCCATCATTAAAACCAGTACCAATAGCAACTTTTGTCCCGTTATCTGAAATAGCGACTGATTGTCCAAATCGGTCATTTGTACTTTCACCATCAATATCTTGACCCAATTGATTCCAGATTCCATTATCATTTATGAAGACTCTAACACTTCCTGAATCAACCCCATTTCCATCATTATTAGTTGAACTTATTACAATTATGCCTCCATCATCTGATATTGTAATAACATTACCAGAAAAATCATCTGACGTTTCGCCTATTATTTGTTGACCTATTTGAGTCCATGTACCACTTATATTCTCATAAGCTGTAACATGACCTGTTGCACTATTAGCCCAAGGTTGACCTATTGCGAATATATTGCCATTACCTGAAAGAGCAAGACAGTTATTAGAACTATTACCATCTTCTACACTTATATCTTGACCTATTTGAGTCCATGTACCATTTATATTTTCAAATATTCTTACGAAGCGGTTAAGTGGACTACCAATACCATTACTTATATAGGTTGCAAAAACATCTCCATTATCAGACAATACTACTGACTCGCCAAAACGATCACCATTATTATCGCCCTCTAAAGTTTGACCTATTTGAGTCCAATTACCAGCAATGTTTTCATAAACTTTTACATTACCGGGGTAAATAAAGCTGAATGCACTCCATGGTGCTCCAATTGCAAGAATACTACCATTAGCGGATAAAGAAACAGACCATCCAGCCCCATTATATTGTTCGTCACCATCAATGTCTTGACCTATTTGTGTCCATGTACCTCCAATATTTTCATAAACCCTAACATGCCCAGAAGCAGCGCCATTGGCATCATTATTATGTGCGCCTATAGCAACTATATTTCCATCTTCCGATAATGCAATTGATGTACCTGAAGAATCACCATCTGCTTCTCCTTCAATATCTTGACCTATTTGTGTCCAAGTACCTCCAATATTTTCATATATTTTAACATATCCTAAATTATCACCATTCCCATCATATAACTGAGCCGAAACAGCTAAAATATTTCCATCTTCCGATAAAGCAACTGATGAACCAAATCTATCGTCTATATTTTCGCCGTCAATATCCTGACCTATTTGTATTTGTGAGAAACTGATAAAAGGTATGGTTAGAAATGTAATTAAAGTTTTTTTCATGATTTTGAGTTTATTTATTTTCAGCATTAAAGCTAACATAATTTATAACACTACATACGCGCCTTTGGTATCTTTTGAAGCATTAACTAAACTTAGCTTCAATAATTTCCATAAAACGTTGCGAAAACTCGTCTTTATCTTCCCAATTATTATAATCTGGTTTAACGATGGTTTCTATAAATTGGTTGGCATTTTCTAAAGATTGGATGGTGTTAAGTTGAGAAATAACCCGATCATAATCTGCAGTACTACCATCAAACAAGTGTTTTATAAAGGCTATTTTATCGTTTAAACCTATGCTTAAGCCACCTCGTTTTATGCGCTCGTTTAAGGACTTTTTCTCTTGTCCGTTTTGTGTATTTACTTTAGTAACAGGTTCAAAAACAGGCATTTCTCTAAAGTCTGCTGTTAAATCTTCCAGTTCTCCTTTAAAGTGTTGTTCTTTTGGTACTATAGATTCTATGATGTCATCTACCCTTTCCTGCTCGGTTTGTTCGGGCATAAATGCTACCATATCTTTGATTTTATTCATAACTGGTTCAGAAATCTCATCGCCTTCAGCGTCATCTAAATTGATGTAAATTTTATCTTCAACCTCTATAGTATCGCTTACTTTATTATTAAAAGTAGTATCTAACATATCAAAAAATGAAGAGTTGTTACCTATGGTTGGTATATCGTCTTCAAAATTTTCATGAGCAAATTTTAAAACAGAGAGTGTTTCGTAAAGCGCACGTGCTTCTTCATGCATTTTTAAAACATCTTCTTTCCCTTTTAATTTAAGAATTCTGTGGGCTATACTTACCAACTCAGATTCTAGCTTCTTCTTCATAATTAAAACAATTTTAAAAAATTAATGCTTTACACTTTTGATTTTAATAAATTTACGCCACCTTTATAGTAAACGAGCAGTAGCTTGATTTAGTACCAGTGTTAAAATTACAAAATGTTTCTCGAAAATACCGTAAATCATAAAGAACAATTTGGGTGGATTGAGGTTATCTGTGGCTCTATGTTTTCAGGAAAAACCGAAGAGCTTATACGCCGCCTTAAGCGCGCACAATTTGCAAGACAAAAGGTTGAGATTTTTAAACCTACTGTAGATGTGCGATATGATGAGGATATGGTAGTAAGCCATGATGAAAACCAAATACGTTCTACACCTGTGCCTGCAGCTGCAAATATTCCTATTTTGGCAGATGGTTGCGATGTGGTTGGTATAGACGAAGCTCAATTTTTTGATGATGAAATAGTACGGGTTTGTAACGATTTGGCAAACAAAGGTATTCGAGTTATTGTAGCGGGTTTAGATATGGATTTTAAAGGCAATCCCTTTGGCCCAATGCCAAACTTAATGGCTACTGCAGAATATGTTACTAAAGTACATGCCGTTTGTACCAAAACAGGCAACCTAGCACAATACAGTTACCGTAAATCTAAAAACGATGCCATTGTAATGTTGGGAGAAGTTGACGAATACGAACCTTTAAGTAGAGCAGCGTATTACAAAGCTACCATGAGAGAAAAAATTAAAACAATGCAGGTGAAAGATGCTGAAGATGTGACTTCTAAACAAAAGAAATCCTAATGCCTAAAGTACAAGAAACTATTCTTGAAATAGATTTAAAAGCACTTAAACATAATTTTGAGTATTTAAAATCGAAGTTAGAACCCAACACCAATTTTTTGGCAGTAGTAAAAGCATTTGCTTATGGTAATGATGCTGATGAAATTGCTAAATATTTACAAGATTTAAATATTGATTATTTTGCTGTAGCTTATGCAAATGAAGGTGTTGCACTTCGCAATGTGGGCGTTACCAAACCTATTTTGGTACTACACACATTGGCTGTAAATTTTGATATTATACTAGAGCATTGTTTAGAACCTAACCTTTATAATGCCAAAATTTTAAAAGAGTTTATTGCTTTTGCTGAAGGTAAAAACCAAAAACATTACCCTATTCACTTAAAGTTTAATACAGGTTTAAATCGGTTAGGATTTTTAAAAGATGATGTAGATGGTTTAGTTGCTATGCTCAATAATACAAATGCCATAAAAGCAAAATCCTTATTCTCGCATTTGGCAGCTAGTGAAGATTTAAACGAGCGCGATTTTACACTAGAGCAAATACATACATTTAATACATTAGCCAACAATTTCTCGAAAGCCATAGGATACAAACCCATGCTCCATATGTGTAATACCTCGGGTGTTTTAAACTATCCTGAAGCACATTTTAATATGGTGCGCTGTGGTGTTGGCTTGTATGGCTTTGGAAACTCTAAAAAAGAAAGCGCAAACCTAAAACCTATAGCGCGTTTAAAAACGGTGATTTCGCAAATTCACCATATTGAAAAGGGCGAATCGGTAGGTTATAATCGTGCTTTTAAAAGTGAAGGTGCTGTTACCAAAACAGCAACATTACCTTTAGGACACGCCGATGGTATAGGCAGAATTTATGGTAATGGTAAAGGTTTTGTAACTGTTAATGGTAAAAAAGCACCCATAATTGGTAATGTGTGCATGGATATGATTATGGTAAACATTACTAATATTGACTGTAAAGAAGGTGATGAAGTTGTAATTTTTGATGATAAAACTACATCAGCCGAAACTTTGGCAGAACATGCTGGCACTATTTCTTATGAATTAATTACTAGCATTTCGCAACGTGTAAAACGGGCAATTATAAAATAAATTAACACACAGGGTGTTATAAAATTTCAAACAAAAAACACAATTAACTAACTTAACAAATGTTAAAGTTTCTAATTTTTTATTTAAATTAGCATTTCACTAACTAATAATTTTGAAATTATGTTAAAAGAATTTAAAGAGTTTATAATGACAGGAAATGTCATTGAGTTTGCAGTTGCTGTTATTATGGCTGGCGCTATCGGTGCCGTTATTAACGGTTTCGTATCTAAAATTGCTATGCCACTAATTGGACTAGTTACTGGGGGCGTAAGTTTTTCAGATAAATTTTGGACTCCAGGAGATCAAGTATTTAAAACTGTAGAAGAAGCTAAAGAAGCAGGTGTTGCAGCTGTAGAATATGGTGCTTGGATAGATACAATTATAAGCTTATTAGTAGTTGGTCTTGTTATGTTCTTAATTGTTAAGGCTTATAACAAAACTAAAAAACCTGTAGAAGAGGCTCCAGCTGGACCAACTCAAGAGGAATTACTAATGGAAATTAGAGATGCACTTAAAAAGTAACAACATGTTAAATATATAACAACCTGTTATTTGTTGTTAAAAAGCCCTTGTTTTCTTAAAATGAGGGCTTTTTTTATGTTTGAAATTGTAATTAATACTTAGTTTTGCGGACGCATTTATTAAAATAAAAAAAATGAAAGTAGCTGTAGTTGGTGCCACTGGTATGGTAGGCGAAGTGATGTTAAAAGTTCTTGCAGAACGTAATTTTCCTGTAACGGATTTAATTCCTGTAGCGTCTGAACGCTCCGTAGGTAAATCAATCTCTTATAAAGGAAATGACTATACGGTTGTAAGTTTAGAAACCGCCGTTTCTATGAAACCAGATATTGCTTTATTTTCTGCAGGTGGTGGAACGTCGTTAGAATGGGCACCTAAATTTGCTGAAGCTGGTACTACTGTGGTTGATAACTCTTCGGCTTGGAGAATGGATCCAACCAAAAAATTGGTAGTGCCTGAAATTAATGCAAATGCATTAACTAAAGCGGATAAAATTATTGCAAACCCTAATTGTTCTACAATTCAGTTAGTAATGGCATTAAATCCGTTACATAAAAAATATAAAATGAAACGTGTGGTAGTATCTACTTACCAATCGGTTTCTGGTACTGGTGTTAAGGCAGTACGCCAATTAGAAAATGAAATTGCTGGTATTGATGGCGAAATGGCGTATCCTTATCCTATTGGGAGGAATGCATTGCCGCATTGTGATGTGTTTGAGGGTAATGGCTATACCAAAGAAGAAATGAAATTAGCTAGAGAGCCACAAAAAATTCTTGATGATAGAACGTTTTCTGTTTCGGCTACGGCTGTTAGAATTCCAACGGCTGGTGGGCATTCTGAATCTGTAAACGTAGAGTTTGAAAATGACTTTGATTTGGCCGAGGTTCGTGCACTTTTAAGTGCAACACCTGGTGTTGTTGTGCAAGATGATACTGCTAATAATAGTTACCCAATGCCAATTTTTGCTCATGATAAAGATGAGGTATTTGTAGGCCGTATTCGTCGTGACGAAACACAACCCAATACACTAAACATGTGGATTGTTGCTGATAACTTACGTAAAGGTGCTGCCACAAATACGGTACAAATTGCCGAATATTTAATTGAAAATAAATTAGTATAAATAATACCTGTTTGGTTTTAAAGGCTTCTAATCATTTTAGAAGCCTTTTGTTTTTATGGTTTAAACAGGCCATAATAAAGCTGTTGATACTATTAGGCAAGCCACTGTTTTGGCTGGTAAAACCGCGTTAAGGATTGTAGTGGTAGCTTTTGCCGAGGCGTGCATCGAGGCAAAACTTTTAACGGAAAGCCTGACCCCTTTTCGGGGGAACGCCCAAAAAATATTAACACTACCTAAACAGTTTAAGCTTTACAAATGCCCTATTTTTGATAAAATTTAAGCGGCACTATGAATAAAGTACTACTAACTGCACTCACTTTTACTGTGGTAATGGGTTGTAAAAACAATCAAGAAAAAAATAATATTGTAGTGAACTATCCAAAAACAAAAACTGTTGATACTGTAAACACCTATTTTGGAGTTGAAGTGAAAGACCCTTACCGATGGCTGGAGGATGATAGAAGTGAAGCTACTGAGGCTTGGGTAAAAACACAAAATAAAACAACGTTTGATTACTTAGACAACATCCCTTTTAGAAATGATTTAAAGGAGCGTTTATCTAAATTGTGGAACTACGAAAAGGTGGGTTCGCCATTTGTGGAGGGCGACTATACGTATTTTAATAAGAATGATGGGTTGCAAAATCAGTACGTAATGTATCGTCATAAAACAAACGAAAGTCCTGATACGGCAACTGTGTTTTTAGACCCTAATACGTTTTCGGAAGACGGTACAGTGTCTTTAGGTAATGTTAGTTTTTCTAAAAACGGTAAAATTTTAGCCTATTCTATTTCTGAAGGTGGTAGCGATTGGCGTAAAATTTTAATTATGGATACCGAAAGTAAAACCATTGTTGAGGATACTTTGGTAGACATAAAATTTAGTGGTATTTCTTGGTACAAAAATGAAGGGTTTTACTATTCTAGTTACGATAAGCCAAAGGGTAGCGCGTTATCTGCTAAAACAGATCAGCATAAAGTGTACTACCATAAGTTGGGTACGCCGCAAAAAAATGACCAATTGATTTTTGGTGGTACACCAGAGGAAAAACACCGTTATATTTATGGAACGGTTACCGAAGATAATAGGTATTTGGTGATTTCACCAAGAATTTCTACCTCTGGTAATAAACTTTATATTAAAGATTTAACGCAACCCAACAGCAAATTAATTAACGTTTTAAACCATACCGATAGTGATACTTATGTTATTGATAATGTGGGTAGTAAACTATTTTTGGTTACTAATTTAAATGCACCAAACAAGAAGATTGTATCTGTTGACGCTGCAAACCCAACGCCTGATAATTGGGTAGATGTTATTCCAGAAACAGAGTACGTATTATCACCATCAACCAGTGGTAAGTATTTTATAGTGGAATATCTGGTTGATGCGATTTCTAAAGTGTTACAATACGATTATAACGGTACATTAATTAGAGAAATTAAACTCCCTGGTGTTGGAAATGCAAATGGTTTTGGCGCTAAAAAAGAGGAGCAAACCGATTATTATACGTTTACAAATTATAATACACCTAGTAGCATTTATAAACTTAATTTAGAAACGGGCAACTCTAAGCTGTATTGGAAACCTTCTATTGCTTTTAATAGCGAGGATTATGTAAGCAACCAAGTGTTTTACACATCAAAAGATGGTACTAAAGTGCCCATGATAATTACGCACAAAAAGGGCCTTGAGTTAAACGGTAAAAACCCAACAATACTCTATGGGTATGGCGGTTTTAATGTGAGTTTAAATCCGTCGTTTAGCATTACAAATGCAGTTTGGATGGAACAAGGTGGTATTTTGGCTGTACCTAACCTTCGCGGTGGTGGAGAATACGGTAAAAAATGGCATGTTGCTGGTACTAAATTGCAAAAGCAAAATGTGTTTGACGATTTTATTGCTGCTGGAGACTATTTAATTGATAACAACTACACATCTTCAAATTATTTAGCACTTAGAGGTGGCTCTAATGGCGGTTTGTTAGTTGGTGCGGTGATGACGCAACGTCCAGATTTGGCTAAAGTAGCATTGCCTGCCGTTGGTGTTTTAGATATGTTGCGATACCACACATTTACTGCTGGTGCAGGTTGGGCTTACGATTATGGTACTGCAGAAGACAACAAAGAAATGTTTGAATATTTAAAAGGCTATTCGCCTGTGCATAATGTTAAAGATGGTGTTGCATATCCTGCAACTTTGGTAACCACTGGCGATCATGACGACCGCGTTGTGCCTGCCCACAGTTTTAAGTTTGCCGCCCAATTACAAAGCAAACAAACAGGTAACAACCCTACGTTAATACGCATTGAAACCGATGCTGGCCACGGCGCAGGAACACCTGTAAGTAAAACCATTGAACAATACGCAGATATTTTTGGGTTTACCCTTTACAATATGGGTTTTAAAACCTTACCAAGTAAAGCGAATGAACAATTAAAGGGATAATTTATTTTGGGCGTTACCTCCGCTTTGGCTACGGTCGGGCTTTCCGCTATATCTTTTTGCGAGGCATATGCAATGCGTTTCAGGTTTTAAACCAACACCTATAAATCCTTTTAAAGGTTACACTGGCCTATAAAAAATCGCAAAAAGGATGCCGCTGCAATCCCTAACGCGGGCCTGTTTGCAAAAGCAATAGTACGCCCAATTGGCCAATGCTTTTTTTGGATAACATGCGCCTTCACACACTTAAAAACCCGACAAAAAATTCGTAATCAAACGCTTATATTTGCAATATGCTTAATGTAAAACACCTAAATTTTTCCTACGGCAAAACGCCTATTTTAAAAGATATTTCTTTTAAAGCGGAGCAAGGTGAAAACGTTGCCATAATTGGAGAAAGCGGCTCTGGAAAAAGCACGTTACTCAAATTATTATATGGTGAATTTGATTTGAATGGCGGACAAATGTTTTGGAAAGACACCCAAATATTAGGCCCCAAATACAATCTTGTAATTGGGTACGAATTCATGAAATACGTTTCTCAAGAATTTGATTTGATGCCTTTTATTACTGTTGAAGAAAATATAGCAAAACACCTATCTCGCTTTTTTCCAGAGGAAGCACAACAACGCGTAAATGAATTAATTAAAGTAGTGCAGCTTGAAGCCTTTGCGAAACGAAAAGTAAAAACCTTAAGTGGCGGACAAAAACAACGTGTTGCATTGGCAAGAGCCTTAGCAAAAGCCCCAGAAATTTTATTGTTGGACGAACCCTTTAGCCATATTGATAATTTTAAAAAACAAAGTTTAAGGCGTAGCGTTTTCAAATATCTAAAAGATAAAAACATTACCTGTATTGTAGCTACTCACGATAAAGAAGATGTGCTTGGGTTTGCCGATCGTATGATTGTTTTACATGATAATACTATTGTTGCAAATGCACAACCAAAGCAACTTTTTAAAAACCCAGAATCACCCTTAATTGCTGCGTTTTTTGGAGAATTTAATGAGATTAATGGTGAGATTATTTATGCGCATCAGCTAAAATTAACAGATACATCTCAACTAAAAGTTACCGTAAAACATTCTTATTTTAGAGGTTATTTTTATTTAATTGCTGCAGAGTTGAATGGTGATACTATTTTCTTTGAGCATAACACCTCGCTTAAAAAAGAAACCGTTGTGTATTTAAAAATTGAGACCTAATTAGGTGTCAAATTGCTTTAATAATGCTGGCAAATAAAAAATATCGGTAATTAAAGCAATAGCAACGGTTACGGCACACAACGCGCCAAAATCTCCTACCGAAGGTGTTGCACTAGAAGCTATAATTAAAAAACCACCCACTAAAGCAATAGTGGTAGATAGTAATGCACCGCCTGTGTAGTGCATGGCGTTGTTCATTCGTTCTTCTGGTGTGCCTTGTACGCGTTTACTTTTTCGGTATTTATGCACCAGGTGAATGGTATCGTCCATGGCTATTCCTAACATTATGGGCGTAATCATAGCGGTTGAAACATCTAGCGGAATATCTAATACACTCATAAAAATAGCTAAAATGGCAAGCGGTAATATATTTGGTATTAACACCAAAATTGTAGTTCGTAAGCTTTTTATAAAAATCCATAAGCATAAAAAGGCCACAAAAAAAGCAGCGAAAAAGGACTTAAATTGCGTTTCTAAAATAAAGGTATTGAGTTGCGAAAACACTACTGCAAAACCGTTTATTTTCAAATTAAAATCGGCTGTATCAAAAGTATCTTCAAACGCTATTTTTATATCATTTAGCACTTGCTCAAGCTCAGAGGTTCGCATTTCCATTAACGTTAATGTAAATCCGGCGCTAGATAAATCTTCAGAAAATAATTTAAAAAAACTATTTTCAGCAGCGTCAACATTAGCTAACGTATTTTTTAGTTTGTCTTCAGAAATAGAAGATTGAAACAAAACAGGAGTCCGTTTTTCTAAAAACGATTTTATAGTGACTACAGAAACAGGTGAAGAAATCAGCGGATTATTTTCTAATTTTTCATGAAAAATTTCTAGTTTTTTTAAGGCTTCTTTATTCAAAATACTAGTGCCAGTATTGGTTGAAATATTTAGTTGTAGCCTATTGCTACCTCCTAATTCAACTTCTACTGTTCTTAAATCATTTTTGGCTTTTCCTTCAGCTAATAAATCTCGTGAATTGGTATCAATATCTACTTGAAAAATAGAATATAATCCAAACATTAAAACTAATGTAAAAACGGTAATAATAGAGGTTTTATAAGCAGATGTAAACCCATTTAGCCACGTTATAAATTGGGTTTGCGATATAAATTTAAACTTTAATATAGGAGTTGCTTTTTCAAAATTTAAACTCATAAAACTAAAACCAATAATGGTAATAACGTAGACTAGAATAAAACTTAAAACCAAACCGATGCAGGTAAAAACACCCATATTTTTGAAGGCCGGAAGTGGTGATATGTAAAGTGCAAAATAACCAACAAATGTAGTAAGCGTGGTGTAAAAACAAGGTGTTAAACTTCTGTGTATGGCAACTGTGATTAAGTCAACTTTTGAAATGGATGCGTTTATTAAACCTTCTTTATGATAAATATTGATGATATGTACCGCGTCACTCACACTATACACCATAAGAATGGTTGGTATAAGCATAGAAATCATATTTAAGGCAAAGCCTAAGGATGTAATTAAACCAAATAGCAAACTAACAGGAATAGCAACTGATAGTAACGCGATTATTAAATAGCGTTTGCTTGGAAGTAGAAACAACAATAAAATTGTGATAACCAAAACGGTTAATATTCCAAAAGTTAAACTCTCCTTATAAATACCCTTGCTATACGCTTCATTTAGTACTGGTGGGCCTGTGAGGTAGTAATTTGAGTAAGATTTATCTATAATACTCCTAATCTCTACAGCAATATCTTGTCGCTTTTCCTCAATGGTTGGCGTAGGTTTCATTTGTATGTAGAAAAACTGATGCTTATAATCTTTTGTGACTAATTGAGAGGTAATGTTTGGTAATTTTGAAAACAGACTTTTTAAGCCTTTTTCGCTACGTTTTGGATTGTATAAATCGTCAAAATTTATCGTTTCGTTGGCGTAAATAGGGTATTTGGCTTTTGCTAAACTAAATGTGGTTTTTACATAAGGCAAGGCTTCTATATTCTTGTGTAATTGTTTTAACGCCTTAACATCTGGTTCACTAATAGCATTATCTACAGGAAGCATGGCGATAAAAATCTCATCTGATCCAAAATTTTCTTGAAAATCAATATAGGCTTTATAGCTTGGATCGTCTTCTAAAAACCAAATGCCTAGTGAATTGTCTACACTAAGTTTATTAAGGGTTTGATGGCCAGCCAATGCCATTAAAATTGCAAATACTACGATAATTGCAATTCTAAATTTTATAATAAACTGTACAATGCGTTCAAGATTTTTCATAGTTAGGAGATAGCAAAGGCACCATAATACCCATGGTGTGTTATACTTAAAGGCACTGTTTTAGATGGTAATTGTAAACTAGGTACACCATGTTTTGAGCTTAAAATTTTCATGTTTTCTGTTGAAATATTAAACCTATCAGTACCTGCTTCAATCAAGGCTTTTCTAATGGTTTTACTTTGTTTCTGCGGACTTTTGTGTTCAAATTTGATAACTTTTGAAGTTATACTTTCAACATTTAGTCGTGCTTCAGAAATGATATATTCAGACGTTATTTGTGTAGTAACATAACATGTAAAGGTTTTAAACTTTACGATACCAAAG
Source organism: uncultured Flavobacteriaceae bacterium (assembly GCA_937923515.1). Lineage (GTDB taxonomy): Bacteria > Bacteroidota > Bacteroidia > Flavobacteriales > Flavobacteriaceae > Jejuia. Next base: position 439 of record CALDUF010000002.1, on the reverse strand, counting down.
TCTTTTGTCGTAGAACACGCAAACCCCTTTGGATTGTAAAATTTACTAGGATACAACTGTGTGTATAATTTATAGGCAGCCTCTTTCATACTCCATAAGTGCCAAACTGTTAGAAACGGATTTGAAGCATTTTGGATGCGTATTTGTTCTTCGTTAGTAAATAGTTTTTCTAAAAATCGAGGACGTTGCCAATTAGATGCGTGTTTCGCTTCGTTTATATCAACAATGTCGTTACCAACCATTAGGCGTTTAACTTGGTATTTACTATTGCCATTGCAGATTTTACATCTAGCATTTTTTCCATATCCTCGTTTTCTAAACGAATATCAAATTCATCTTCAATATCAAGAATAATATCTACCAAGTTTGCAGAATTTATTTTTAAATCCTTTACAAAATCGGTGTCTTCCGAAAGGTTTTTAAAAGCATCTTCATCTTG
>CALDUF010000001.1 GCA_937923515.1 uncultured Flavobacteriaceae bacterium | reverse complement strand
AAAAATAATAAATCAAAACTGTGTTTCTCTATTACATGTACCTTTTCGTGATTTAGGATAGCTTCTTTTTCTGATGCTTTGATTTGTTCTCCTAAAAAAATGTAATTAAAAAAAGAGAATGCCGCTGCACTTTTTAAAAGTTCTACTATTACTAAGTCATTATCCCTAAATCGAGGGTTTTTATGGATTAATAGGTATAAGCTAATTACTTTGTACATAAAAATTAACGCGACAATACACATACCTACATAAAATCCTGATTCCCAAAATGAAATTCTTGGGGTTTGAATCATAACGGACTCTAAATTTGTTACAGGAATTTCTGAAGTCGAAGTACCACCGATAAATACTTCGGGCAAATTAATGATATACTCTTGTGGCACCACCTTACTAAACTTATCTATTTTAATTAGTGGAATTACAAGCGATAAAATAGGCGTCAACAGAAGATATAGCCTATTACAATTAAAAAATGTTTCTCGTTTTAGAAATACATCGTACACTATTAAGAACATTAACTGAAACGCTATAGTTTGTATAATGTAGTATAACATACTATTTGTTCTTATTATTAATTTCCTTTAATACAGCTTCCAAGTCTTCTATATCCATATCATTCTTTTTTACAAAAAAGGAAACCATACTCTTAAAAGACCCTTGAAAGTAGTTATTCACTAATTTGTTTATGGACTGATTGCTATAATCTTGTTTTGCTATCAACGGAAAATACACATGTCCTTTTCCTTGTTTCTTGTAATCTACAAAGCCTTTATTTTCCAAAATCCTAACGATAGTAGAAACGGTATTATAAGCAGGTTTAGGCTCTGGAAACTCGGCTATTATTGCTTTTACATTGGCTTTTTGTAAGTGCCACAAAATTTGCATGATATCCTCTTCTGCTTTTGTAAGTTGCTTCATTATTTAGTGTATTAATCTATTCAACTAAAAATTTAGTTAAACAAATATAACTAAAAAATTAGTTTAAACTAATTTTTTAGTTTAAAATGTAACAAATTCCTTATTCCTTCGTCTTATAATTAAAAAGAAATAACATGGATATCGTTCTAATTATTATTGCAGCTCTCTTTTTAATACTGGGAATATTAGGTAGTTTTTTACCAGTATTACCTGGGCCAATTACAAGCTGGATTGGTTTACTGATTGTACATTTTACAGATGCCATTCCTATGAATACAACTTTTCTGGTTGTTACATTCATAATTGCTGCCTTAATTTGGGTATTAGATTATATAATTCCTGCCATTGGCACAAAACGCTTTGGAGGCACTAAATATGGTATGATAGGCTCTACAATAGGTTTAGTTATTGGGTTACTTGCACCAATTCCTGGCGGTATTATTATTGGACCATTTGTTGGCGCTTTAATTGGCGAGCTTATAAATAAAAGTGACTCTAATACCGCTCTAAAAGCTGCTTTTGGATCGTTTATTGGATTTTTAACCTCAACGTTTTTAAAGTTTATTGTAGCTCTCATTTTTTTGGGGCTATACATTGGTAAACTTTTTGAATATAGCGAGCCTCTTTTCAATTTATAAAACGAAGAAGCCCTATGGGTCTCTCACCTCCATAGGGCCTGTAAATTGCTATTATCAACAAAAAAATCGAGGGATTAATTAATCTGACATGTTGACCCTACGAAGATACAAATAAGTTTTTTCTTGGTATTACGGGAAAACCACAGTTTTACCAAAAACCCCACTTAAGTTATTGATAATGATATTTTTAAAAAAATAAATAAATATTTTACCTACAATTAAAGTAGTTTAAAGAATACAAAATGTCTATATAAATCCTTTATTTCTAGCTTCTTGTAATAATGTTTCGTCTTTCCCATCTTCAACAGAAAATATGTCTTTTAGCTGTTTTTTTCGTTTTTCAACAGCACTTAGCGAAATATTTAAGTGAGAAGCAAGGCTTTTTGTTTTTATACCTTGAGACAATAAGTGGAGAATTTTTCTATTGCGATCATCAATAACAATATCGCTAGTAATTGATTTTTTTATATAACTATTTACTGTGCCACTGTAAAATGGTGGATTGTATAGTACGGCTTGAAATGCACTAGCTAATTCGCTTGAAGTTAAATCGCTTTTTATTAAAAATCCTTCAGGATCTATATTTTTCATGATGTTATGAATTCTAAAGGATTCATTAAACATCGTAAGAATAACAATTTTTGCCTCAGGTAATATCTTTCGAGCATATTCTGCAATATCCTCTCCTGAACTCATTTTACCGTCGCTTGAAGGTGGTAAACTAATATCGATAAATAGTATATCATAATGCGCTTCAGTTTTTACTGATTTATTTATAAACTGTAGTGCTTCGTCACAATTATTTGCAATATCTATTAATAAATCTTGATGTTCTTTCTTTGTAAATTGTAATGTGTTTTGATAGCCTTCAATAATCATAGGGTGATCATCAATCATCAAAATTTTTATCTTTTCAACCATCTATTCATGATACTTTATTGGCACTTCTATGGTAACTGTAGTACCATAATTTACTTTTGAGTTTATATCCAATTTTCCTTCCACTTCTTTTATTCTGGAATTCATGTTTTTAAGACCAATACCTGTTTTTGCTTTTGTGACATCAAACCCAGAACCATCGTCTTTAATTATTATACAAATTACATTATTTTTTAATACAAAACTAATATCAACCCTAGTAGCTTTTGCATGTTTATATATGTTATGCAAATTTTCTTGCAACATGCGGTATATGTTTATTTTATATTTATTAGAAAAACCGTCCCAGTTTATATCATCATCACATTCTAGTGTATAATCTAACTTATAAATCTTGGTTTGGGTTTCTACCAATGTTTTGATAATATCTATAAATCCAGAACCAGATATAAAATCTGTATTTAATTCATGTGATACCTTTCTAATATCATTTTCTATAGTTTTTAGTTCATCAATATATTGCCCACGCGTTTTAATAGCATCTACAGAATTATTCATGTTTAAACTATCCAAACTTAATCGCGTCCCAAATAATCTACCTAAAACACCATCATGCAATTCTTCTGAAATTCTTTTTTTCTCTAAAGCCCTGGCTTCTTCAATTTTTTCATGTTCCCCTAACATGAGATTATAAATTTCTTCATTTGCCTCTTGCTGCTGTTTAGCGAAAACTAATTCTTTATTTTTAGAACGTTGAGAAATAATTATGTAAATAAGTAATGCCGAAACTAATAGTATTGCTGCTACAATAATAAGCCAAAACCTCTCACGCGCTATACGTACATTTTCTTGTTCTATTTGTTGGGTTTCAAATCTAATTCTAGCAAACTTATTTCTAATTTTTCGTTCTGCTTTTTGGAGGCTGTCACTTAATTTCACATAAGCGTTTAAATGTTTCACAGCTTTATCGCCTTCTTCAATTTTTGATAGTAATAAAAGTGATTTTAGTAAATCGTCTTTAGCATAATTCTCAGACAAACCCTTAGCTTCATAAGCATAATATTTTGCAGAATCTATTTTATTTTTATAATTGTAATATTCTGCAAGGTGCTGATTTATGATAATAGAGTTATAAGTATCATCGATGCTATCACATATTTTAAGAGCTTCAAAGTACAAATTTGGTAACTGCTCATGATTACCAGATGAAAATAAAGTATTAGCATAATTACCTAAAGCGAGAACATAAATGCTTGGGTAGTTAGTTTTTAAATTCTTTATCCTTTTGATTTCTTCATACTTCGCAAATGCAAGATTGTATTCACCAGAGCGGCGATAAACCTTGAGCATATTATTTAGTGTATTAGCTATACTTCTCTCAAAATCGCCTTCTAAAGTGTTTTTTATGGAAAGAGATTTTTCAAAATAATTTATAGCATCCTCATACAAATCTAACTCATCAAAAACTATCCCTAAACTATTATATATGTAAGCTCTGTACTTTCTTACTTCGTTTGTTTGATTTAATTGCTCTAATAAGCTAACAGCTTCAATAAAAGTAACTTCACTTCCTGTATAATCTTTATCATTTACCTGTAAAATACCTACCCCAAATAGTGTTCTGGATAATTCAAACTTTAAATTATTTTCTCTGAATAAATTAATGGCCTTGTTATAGTAGAAATAGGCGCTATCATTATTAGTTAAAGTTTTCCTATAGAGCTCGCCAACAATAAAATAATGATGTGAGATTGATAAAGAATCAGAAGATTTTATTTTTGAGAGTAAAGTTTTTACAGAATCGATTTTACGATTTAAAATATCACTTTGTGCTGTTAGAGATTTAACAGAAATAAAAAAAACAATAAAAATCAATCTGATATTCAAAATACAAATACAACTACGTTTACTTCAAATGTATTTATATTTATTAAATAAAAAAAAACCTTACCGCTTAAAACAATAAGGTTTTTTTTGTGTTTAATCTGTTAACCATCGTGACCACTACCTCCAGTTGGCGGCATTTGTAATTCAATATCTTTATTCTCTAACAAATCATCCTCATTTAAATCTTGTTCTACACAAGATGTTAATGATACAAATAATACTGCTAATAAAAAAGTAATTTTTAGGGCTTTCATGCTATTTCAATTTTAAGGTTAATTATTCTATATTATTCATTTAAAAATTCTAAATATTGGGTTGCAGATTTAGTTTAAATCTTTAACCGAGGGAATAATGGAATAATTAATTTAAAACCGATTGCTTGAAAGCAAACGAAAATAATTTTGAGGGATTTGAGGCCTTGGGCCAAAAAGGATTAATTAAGTTTTTGACGAGCGGAGGGATGATGTGCTCTAAAAACAAGACGAAAGTACGCAGCATGTTGGCATATATTCAATATAATCGATGTAATACATTTTTAATCGACGAAATACATAAATTCGACAAACACCCTACCACAACTAGAGAAAAAATCAATCGTATTGTATGTAATTAACAATCAATACTATAGTGTAGATTTGCTTTTTACTAAAGTTGTTTTTACAATTTTTGTACTATAATCTTCAATTGATTTGTGAGGTGTTTTAAGTCTATCAATCAACAATTCTGCTGCTTTTGCACCTATCTTTTTTGCATGTTGACGAATTACCGTTAGCTTTGGCACCGAATGATTTGATACCGATTTACTTGAAAATCCTATAACTGAAATATCTTTTGGTACTTTTCTTTTAAAATTTCTGGCCATATTAATTGCTATAACTCCTGATGCACTATCAGCAGCAATTACGCCATCTATGGTTTTATTCTTTTTATAAAGTTGCTTTATTTTTTGTTGAGGGTCGTCATTCTTTTTTAAAATAAGCAACTTAGGTGTTAAACCTTCTTCTAAAATAGATTTATTGTAGCCGCGTTCCCTTAATTTACCAACACTAATGGTATCAATATTACTAATGAAAACAATGTTTTTTCTGCCTTCTGCTATCAAGTTTTTAGTCGCTCTGTAGGTTGATTCAAAATCATCTACAATTACCTTGTCACACTTTACATCATGTGCTACTCTATCAAACATAACAATAGGTAACCCTTGATTAATGGTATCTTTAAAATGATTTATTTCATTTTTAGACTGCGTTTCTTCTGCTATACTTAATATAAACCCATCTACACTACCATTTGCCAATAGTTCTAAGCTTTCTTTTTCTTTCTCTAAAGATTCGTTTGAAATACAGGTAATAATATTATAACCATGCTTATTGGCTTCTCGCTCTATACCAAATAATACTTTTGATAAAAAGTGATTAAGAATATCAGGAATTATAACTCCAATGGTTTTCGTTTTATTTTGCTTTAAACTTAAGGCAACTTTATTGGGTTTATAGTTGTATAATCTAGCCAGTTCCTTAACTCGTTTTCTTGTGTCTTCACCAATTTCATCACTATTATTAAGTGCTTTTGAAACAGTAGAGATAGAAACATTTAACTCTTTTGCAAGTTGTTTTAAGGTTACCATAATACCTATATAGATTATAACTGAACTGCAATTTACAAAAATAGCTTACTAAAAAACTATGTTTTCTTAAATTGCCGTTTAAATAATAGTAACAGGTAATTTTGTTGCTGCAGATTTATATACTGCTTCTTGTACCTTTAGCGTTTTTAAGTAACTATCACCATCAGTTTCAAACTTGGTATTGGTTATTAAATTATCAATAAAATCTCGTTGAAATATATAACAACAATCTCCAGCAAAACCAATATTATTGTGAGTATATTCATGTATTTTTTCTCTTTCACCTAAATGCTGAATGGTAATTTTACCATCATTGTATAGTCGAACAGACCCTTTTGACCCCTCAATTAAATAGTCTCCAAAAGTGTATCGAAAATTTTCAATATTACTCTCGTTATATCTATTGGCATCCCAAAGTGCAGTAGCATTTGATTCAAAATTTAAAAGCATTAAACCAGAGTCTTCACCTTGTATTACAGGATTCAATCGTTTTAGTATAGCAAATACATCTTTAACTTCGCCTGCGTGATACCTAAATGTATCTATAAAATGCACCCCCGTTTCGTAGATAAGTAATTTTTTATAGTCTCTAAAATAAGGTTGTCTCGATAAATAAGCATCTTCTCCCCAACCGTCTCCCATTCGCGATCTAAAATTTAAATTGAATATGTCGCCTATTTCATTGTTATCAAGGAGTTTTTTAATTTCTCTGTGCCATGGTTGAAATCTAAAATTTTCATGAACTACAAAACGCACATTTTTTGTAGACACATAATCTACAATACGTTTTGATTCTTCGAAAGTAGGCGCAAGTGGTTTTTGACAAATAATATGAACACCATGATCCGCAGCGAACTTGCACATCTCAAAATGTGTTTCTGGTGGCGTAATAATATCAACAAAATCGGGCTTTTCTTTTAAAATCATTTCCTTATAATCGGTATAATGATTTTTTACGCCATACGCGTTCATAATACCATTAGCTCTTTCTTGATTAGAGTTACAAAGAGCGGTAATTTCAACTTCTGGTATACGCGTCCACGCTTCATATTGAAATTTACTAAAATATCCTGCACCTATGGCAACTCCTTTTAATTTAGGCATCGCTTAATTTTTGATTAGGGTTCATAAAATACCAACAAAATATAGCCACAAAACCTAGTGCGGCTGCTAGGTAAAAAAATGGCTCGTCGCTTCCTGTCCATTCTCGTAAATATGGAAAAGCCAAAGCTGTAGAAAAAGCACCAATATTTCCTGCCATATTCATCATTCCTGATACTTTTCCTGAGTTTTCTTCACCTATATCCATGCAGAATGACCACGACGGACTCAGTGTCATATCTGCACCAAAAATAGCTACCGATAAGCATAACACTGCGCCCAAGGCAGTATCCATATACAAGCTAGATAGTATACCGATAACAACCAAAGCAAATCCAATAGTTGCAGGTATTTGGCGTGATTGTTTCCATTTACCTGTTTTATAAATGGCATCTACCATAAAACCAGATACCCAGTTACCTACCGCGCCAGCTAAAAGTGGTAGCATTGCATAAAAACCAGTAGTAACCAAACCTAATTCATATTTTGCTTTAATGTATGGAAATAACCATGTTAACATAAAAAAGAAAATAAAGTTACTTCCTATATATTGTATCATGGCAAGAATTACATTGTTTGAGCCTAGAATTTTCTCTAAAGGAAGATTGCCGCCTTTGCGCTCTACTTCTTGTTGCCTGTTTTTAACAATAAATTGTTTTTCTTGGTTTGAAAGCCCAGGATGGTCTTCTGGTTTATTTCTAAAAAAAACATAAAACGCAATGGCAAATACAACACCTACTGCGCCAAAAAAGTAAAATATGTTGCGCCATCCCCAAGAGTCAATCAAATATGCAACTAACGGTAAGGCAAACGCTGCACCCAATCTAGATCCTGAAAAATTAATACCTTGAAACGCACCGCGCTCTTTGGTGGGTATCCAAGAAAATGCTGCTCTAGATATATTTGGAAACGCGCCAGCTTCTCCTGCTCCAAAAATAAATCTAAAAAAGAGCATAGATATATAATTCCAGGCTACACCAGTTAAGGATGTAAAAATTGACCATAATATCATGATACCTGTCATTACTTTTCTAACGCCATATTTATCACCCAAAGCACCACCAGGAACTTGAAATAAGGCATAACCTAAAGCAAATGCACTTAGCACCCAACCCATTTGAATATCAGTTAAGCCCAAATCTCCAGAAATAGCATCTTTTGCTGAAGAAATACAAACCCTATCTACATAAAGTAATAAGGTTATTAAAAAAGAGCCGAGAAAAAACCGATAGCGTTTTGAGTTGTTAATCATGGTGTTTTTAGTTTAGTTATTATGGTTTTTAGTGTGGTTTTATCGCCAACGTTTCCAGGAAACACAACATACGGCAGTTTTGGAAACTTGGTATCTTCACCCATTTTCCAAAGTGGTATTCCTGCCTGTACTTGCCCCAAAACTTTAGACCGTTTCATGCCTAATCCCTTTGTTGCTAAATCGTGTGATGTTATGCCGCCTTTGGCGATAATGTATTTGGGTTGTATTGCTATGCCTTTTACCAAATCTACAAGAGCTTTAGAAATTCTACTAGCAATATCAACAGTGGTATTGGTGTTTGAGCCCGTTATTAATTCACGACTAGTGTAAACAATCACATCATTTCCATTTGAAATAGTTGTATCTATTTTAGAAACTAAATCATTAATATACGCCTCGGAAGTATTAGAAAGTACCTTTGCAACCTCAACCTCAATACAATGTTCCGTTTGAAAAAGAGTTAAAGCTTGATGTAGTTGTTCTGAAGATTTTTTTACATAAGAACCCACAATGGTAAGACCACCGCATTCTGATTGTTTTTGAAAAATTTCATCAGTACTCAATAAACCTCTAGGAGCTAAACCTATGTAAGACGGCACAAACGAACTCGATGTTCTATACACTATTTTTTTACCTAATGCTTCAGCACGTAATAACGCATTTGCAACTTTATCTAAATCGGCATAATTCAAACTATTAAAAATACAATACGATTTTGGTGGGATTTCTAAAATAATTTCAGAAAACACATCTACATCTAAACGTCTAATAGTTTTCAATGAAAATGAAAAAACGTTATCTGCCAGGGTTTTACCTTTAGATTTTTCTTCAATATATGCTTTTAAATTTGCTGTGCTGTACTTAAAAGAATGATCGTTGGCAAAAGGCGTTTTATTTACAGGAGTTAATGCATCATCTTGTTTTATATAATGCGTATCGTTTACCGTAACCCTATTACCTTCAAACATTACAGGAAGAAATACAGTAATAGCATCGTTAAGCTCTAAGTGGGTTTGTAATGTCTCTGGTTCTAGCGGAAAATGACCTCTTAATGTAGAATCGCTTCTGCTAATTATAGTGAAATCTCGTTTTGTAAGCTTAGACGCTTTTAGTATGTTTTTTGCTATGCTTTTGTAAATTACTTCAACACGTTCTGCTGTTAAACTTCGAGAATTCGTTAATACATAAAATACGGGAGTACCTTCTATAAATTCTTTAATAAAAACCTGCATATCCCAATCTGTTATCAAAGGGATACCGTAAACAGTTTGATTACCTGTTGGGTCGTCATCAACAACAATACATACTTTATTTAGCTGAGAAAATAACGCGCTATTTTTAGAGCGATAATACTGTGTATCTTCTTCAGGAAGCTGTTTTAAAATCTGCTTTAAAGATGCTATCATTTTCAACGTTCTATGGCTATTACACGTGCTGGCGCACCGTCGCCGTTTTCTATTTTAAGTGGTAATGCAATTAACTCTACACAATTGGTTTGTAACGCCTCAATATTGGTAAGTCCTTCAATAATTACAACACCAGCAAGTAAAATTTCATGAATTTTTGTAACTTCCTCTAAATCATTTACATCAGCTACTGATGGTGGCTCAACAGCTATCATTTTAACCTTATGCGCAATACACCAATGCGCCAAAGATTCGCTAATTCTTGGCAATTCGTCTCTGTACTTTTGTGTACCTGCATGTTGAGACCATCCTGTCCAAATAATCAAACTATCACCAGCTACAAAATTTTCAAGTATTGTTTCTGAAATATGATGAACCGTTACCAAGCCTTTAGCACCAACTTTGCGTGCATCGATTACCCAAGCGCGTCCTACAAAATCAGATACTGGAATTTCATCAATAGTTTGGTTGCTCACATTAAAATGAAAAGGTGCATCCATGTGCGTACCAACATGAGAATAGAATGTTAGTGTACTGGCATTCCATCCATCGGCATCTTTAGTTTTCGCAATAGCTTTTGAAAAACCATTAACGCCATTATGATAGGACATTGTGAGGTCTACAACCTTTTTCATTTTAATTGTATTTTAAAGATTTGCGATTACAGCATCAGCAACATCTGAGGTGCTGGCTGTTCCGCCTAAATCTACAGTTAACACACCTTGGGAAGTTGATGTATCAATAGCTTCCATAATACTATTTGCAGCATCAGTTTCTCCTAAATGTTCTAACATTAGGGCTGCCGACCAAATTTGTCCGTAAGGATTTGCTATATTTTGTCCAGCAATATCAGGTGCAGAACCATGAATAGGCTCAAACATAGATGGAAATTCTTTCTCAGGATTAATATTTCCACTACCACCAAGACCAAGGCTTCCCATAATAGCGCCACCTAAATCACTTAAAATATCACCAAATAAATTTGTAGTTAAAACCACATCAAACTGTTCTGGTTTTAAAACAAACATTGCTGTAGAATTATCTATATACATTTGCTGGTGCTCTACATCGGGATATTGCGCTGCAACTTCACCAATAACACGATCCCAATACGATAAACTATTTATTAATGTATTAGATTTTGTGATGTGTGTTACTTTATTACGGCGCGTTCTTGCCAATTTAAACGCATAATGTGCTACACGCTCAATACCTTTTCTAGTGAATACGCTGGTATCTATGCCCATACCGTTCTCAAAATCTGGTAAATATTGCCCACCCATTTGCACAAATTCACCTTCGTTATTCTCTCTTACAATAACAAAATCTATGTGTTTTTCTGAGCGAATTGGTCGCGTTACTCCAGGATACGTTCGCACAGGTCTGTGATTTACATATTGGTTAAAATGTGTACGCACTTTAAATGTGTAATCTTTAGCGGGCAAGGTATCGTCTACTGCCGGAAGGCCAACGGAACCAAAATATACCGCATCAAATGCTTTTAAGGTTTCTATACCATTATCTGGTAAAAACTGATTATTTTTTAAATAATACCCTGCGCCCCAACCAAATTCTTCTGTTTCTACAGAAAAATTATGCTTCTCAGCTACAGCTTTAATAACTCTTAAACCTTCTGGCACAATTTCGTTTCCTATGCCATCGCCAGGTACAACTGCAATTTTGTAATTACTCACGTTCTTGATTTTTATATTGATTTATTAATAATTCCTTCGATTTGTTTATGTGGGCTCTCGTTAGTTGTTCAGCCTTATCAGCGTCTCCACTTTCAATAGCTCTTATAATATTAAAATGTTCTTTTAGAGTTTCTTTTGGTGATCTTACCAAACCATGTCCTACTACTTTATCATGTATGTTGCTAAAAAAGTATATAGTATCTAATGGTTTGTTTCCAGTAAGTTGTATTAAAAGCGAATGAAATGCTTCATCAGCATGTGCATATGCAGTTTCATCAATACTATTTTCTCCAATAAAAGAAGAAAAACAGGCTTCTAGTTTTTTTACTTTAGTTCTGCTTTTTTCAGAAGCTAGTAACCGCGCTGCCATTCCTTCTAAAGCTTCTCTGCATATATAAATATCAATAATTTCTTGATAGTTTAAAGCTCTAATATACATGCCGCGTCTTGGAATACTCTCAACTAAATATTCGTTTTCTAAGGCCAATAATGCTTTCATTAAAGGCGTTCTGCTTACACCAAGTGTTTCAGCTATTTTTTCCTGAATTATTTTTTCACCCTGCTTTAACTCGCCACTGCGAATCATTTCTTTCAAGCGTTTATAAATGGGCTGACTTAAGTCTGTATATTCTATCACTGGTCTACTTTGTATTTTGTATACAAAATACAAAACTAACAATAATAATTGATTTATAACACTTTAGAAAATTTAACAAAGGTGTTTTTCTGTTTTCAGAAGCGTTTTGTAGAATCTCTTACTAACAATTCAGAACTAAGTATTACTGAATTTGTAGGCCCATTTTTATTTTCAATGTGGGCAATTAAACGTGTTGTGGCTTGTTTTCCCATTTCAAAATCGGGCTGGTTAATTGTTGTTAGCGCGGGTTCTATAACTGCCGAAATAGGGTCGTTATTAAAACCAACAATAGCAATATCCTCTGGTACTGCAACACCATTATTCTTTAAATACCGTAATGCACTTATAGCCGCAGTATCATTGGCAGAATAAATTCCATCTACTTTATCCATTTTAAGAATAGTTTTTGCCATTGCCGCTCCATCTTTTGCACTTAATTGGTTTTCAAAACATAATGCGTCTTCAAAAACTAAACCATGTTTTTTTAATGCTGCTATGTAGCCTTTTTTTCTATTTTGGTATAGCGTTATAGCCTGCGGCCCACCAAAATGAGCAATATGTTTACAACCATTTAAAATAAGATGTTCTGTAGCTTTAAAGCTGGCTTCAAAATCATCAATAGTCACATTAGTACAATGTTCAAAATTACAAGGTCTATCGTAAAACACAATAGGCGCACCATAATCGCTAAAGGGCTTAAAATGCTGAAAAGATGTGGTTTGCATAGAAATAGATATTAAAAGACCATCTACTCTATTAGATACTAAAGTATTTATGATTTTTTTTTCGCGCTCTAAACTTTCTAAAGATTGACAAATCAATACATTATACCCTTTTTCATACGCTGTTTCCTCTATACCAGATATTACAGTAGAGAAAAAATTACGCGAAATTCTTGGTACAACTACTCCAATAGTATGCGTTTTATTGGTTCTTAAGTTTGAGGCTAAACTGTTGCGCTGGTAACCTAACTCTTCTGCTTTAGCTATAATTTTAGCTTTAGTTGTGTTTGATACTCTTGGGCTATTATTTAATGCACGAGATACTGTGGAGCTGTCTATCCCTAACGCTTTTGAAATATCGTGTATTGTGGTTTTGCCTTTTAACATTGAAAAACAGCACTTGTATGCGCTTCAAAAATATGAAAACAAATCAAAATACAATCGATTGTATTTAAGTTTAATTTATTATTTTTACTGCATAATTTTATAAAAACTGATATACAATATGGAATCTAATTTTGAGGTAAGATATGCCGCTTCACCAAGAGAGGTTAAACGAATGGATACAAAAGAGCTAAGAGACGAATTTTTAGTTCAAAATTTATTCAAAAAAGATGCACTAAGCTATGTGTATTCGCATTACGACAGGTTTATAACTGCTGGAGTATCGCCAGTAAAACAAAGCGTTAAATTAGAAACAATAGATCCTCTAAAAGCATCTTATTTTTTAGAAAGACGCGAGTTAGGTATTATAAACATAGGCGGTAGTGGCTCTGTTACGGTAGATGGCACTGTGTATAATTTAGACCATAAAGAAGGGCTTTACATTGGGCAAGGTAATAAAGATGTTGTATTTGCTAGTGATGCTGCTGATAGTCCTGCAAAATTTTACATTAACTCTACTCCTGCGCATAAAGCGTATCCCAACAAAAAAATTGGTACAGAAGATTTAGAGGTTATAGAACTTGGTGCACCTGAAACTGCAAATGCAAGAACACTTAGAAAATACATTGTAAACAGTGTGGTAGACGTTTGCCAATTACAAATGGGAATGACAACCATTAAAACAGGAAGCTCTTGGAATACAATGCCTGCTCACGTGCATGACAGACGTATGGAAGTTTATTTTTACTTTGAAGTTCCTGAAGACCAAGGTGTATGCCATTTTATG